>SOJT01000038.1 GCA_004376485.1 Candidatus Aerophobota bacterium
GCTAACGTAATAAGCTTCTCTGCTAACCTCGCTGCCTCCTTAGCCTTTGCCTGAGTAGTAGCGACCTCCTCATAGAAGATGAGAGACCCTATCAAGTTATTTAAGAGGGACTTGCGATGAGCCTTGTCTAACCCCAGTTTTTTCCCTTTTTTTCTGTGCTTCATTTTTCTTTCTCTTGGGCCAGCTTTAGATTATATTCGGCGAGCCTCTCCTGTATCTTTTCCAATGACTTCTCCCCAAAGTTTCGTATCTCCAAAAGATCCTTGGTAGTTCTACTCAAGAGGTCGCTTGTTTTTTTTACCCCCGACGCCTTTAGAGTACGAAGAGGTATGCCGGAGAGCCCTATTTCTTCAATACTTTGCTCTAGGAACTCCGTAGTCCTCTTCTCTTTCTTCACTCTTTCCCCTATAGGTTCCTCGGGAGTAAACAATTCTAAATAGCTCTGCAGGATCTTTGCTGCTTCTCTTATAGCCTCATCAGGTTTCATGGTCCCGTCGGTATGAATATCCACTATGAGAGAATCAAAACTGGTCTTTCGTCCAATACGAGCAGGCCTGACCTCATAACTTACTTTCTTGATGGGCGTGAAAATGGCATCAATAGGAATAGTACCTACAGGATCATCGGAGGTTTTATTTTCACTGGCTTCGGTATACCCTCTGCCCTGAGTTAAGCTTATCTCCATCAAAAGGTGTGTTTTTTCGTCACTCAGGGTAGCGATATGCAAATCGGGATTGACAATTTCCACGTCGGGATCGGCTTGAATGTGAGATGCTCGTAGCTCTCCGGCTCCCTCGGCCTCGAAAGATACCCTCTTCTTCTCGCAGTACAGCTTTAGTCTAAGAGACTTGAGATTCTGAATAATCTCCAGCACGTCCTCTTTCACCCCTGAAATAGTAGAAAATTCATGAGATACTCCTTCAAACTTAACGGAGACCACAGCTGCTCCCAGCAGAGAAGAAAGTAGAACTCGGCGAAGGGCATTACCTAGGGTTACACCATAGCCTCTTTCCAGAGGCTCAATGATAAATCTGGCATGGGTGTCAGAGAAAGTCTCTTTTTCCACATCCATTTTTTCAGGTTTTATTAACTCTCGCACTCCTCCCTCCTTTTGGGATCATTGGTCTCCGGACAATTTACCTTGAATAATATTCAACGATTAGGGTCAGATCTATTTCCTGATTTAACTCCTCCCTCTGGGGCACTCTCGTAACTATTCCCTTAAGAGACTTTTTGTCTATTTCCAACCACTCCGGCACCGTCCTTCCCTCCGAACTTTCAAGAATTTGCTTCATCATGGGAAGTTTCTTGCTTTTTTTCTCCACTTCGACCACATCTTTTTCTCTCAAAAGATAAGAAGGAACATTGACCTTCCTACCATTGACCAAAAAATGAGCATGATTTACTAATTGACGGGCCTGGGAACGAGACACACTGAAACCCAATCGATAAACTACGTTATCCAATCTGCGCTCCAGTATCCTTAGAAAGTCCTCTCCAGTAGGTCCGGAAGACTTCTCTGCCATCCGGTAACTTTTCTTAAATTGATTTTCCCGTACCCCGTATATCCAGCGAACTTTCTGTTTCTCCCGAAGTTGCCGGCCATATTGAGATAATCTTCTTCGCCTGGTAAAAACTCTGGATTTCTTCCTTTCCAGAGCACACTTGTCCGTATAACACTTCTCTCCTTTCAAAAAGAGCTTGGTGCTTAGCCGACGACACTTCTTACATCTATTTTCCCTTTTCCGGGCCAACTAATTCCTCCTCCCATAAATTTCTTAAACTTTTCTTTTCTTAGGGGGACGGCATCCATTATGAGGAATGGGAGTTGCTTCCTTAATGGAAACAACCCTTAGTCCTCCTGCCTGAAGAGTCCTGATGGCTGTCTCTCTGCCCGATCCTGGTCCTTTCACCACTACCCTCACTTTCTCTAACTGGAATCCTTCCTTTGCTTTTCTAGTTATCTCCTCTGCCGTTTTTTGAGCAGCGAAGGGAGTTCCCTTCTTGGTCCCTTTGAAACCTACCTGACCGGCGGAAGACCAACAAAGGACCTCTCCATTAAGATTGGTAAGGGTAATAATAGTGTTATTGAAGGTAGCATGAATATAGGCCATTCCTTCCTCTATACTTATCTTCTTCTTTTTCTTTACCGGGGCCCTTCTCTTTTTGGGCATTTTTTATCTCCTGGCTATTTTGTCTTTTTCTTGGTACCAAATGCTCTGCGTGGTCCCTTTCTTGTCCTGGCATTACACCTTGTTCTCTGCCCTCTTACCGGTAGTCCCCTTTTATGCCTGATCCCCCGATAAGAGCCTATACTTATCAAACGGGAAATATCGGCACTCACTTTTCTCCTGAGCTCTCCCTCTATCTCATAATCGCCTTCCTCAATAATCTTTCGCAGGATATTGACTTCTGCCTCCGTGAGATCCTTGACTCGCGTATCTGGATTAACCTTAGCCTGGCTCAATATCTTATCGGCCAGGGGACGCCCAATTCCATAAATAGCGGACAGGCCTATCTGCACCTTCTTATGGGAAGGAAGTTCCACTCCGCTAATCCGTGCCATTTACGCCTCCCTCATTTTTCATCTATCCCTGACGTTGTTTGTGTTTAGGGTTCTCGCAGACAACGCGCACTACCCCCCTTCTTCTGATTATCTTGCACTTTTTACACATTCTTCTCACCGATGATCTAACTTTCATTTTCCTTTTCCTTCTCTATAGACAATCCTACCCCGGGAAGGATCGTAGGGAGAAACCTCCAAAGCTACCCTATCGCCAGGGAGTATTCTGATAAATCGCATCCGCATTTTTCCACACACGTGAGCTAAGACTCTGTGTCCATTTGCCAGCTCTACTCTGAAAGTAGCGTTAGGCAGCGTTTCTAGCACAATCCCCGAAGTCTTAATCAGGCTTTCCTTAGGCAATCTTCATCCCCCAAGATACTCTCTTTCCTCCGGGAGTAGACTGGTGAGTATGGTTGCCTTCCCATCCAAGATGGCTATAGTATGCTCAAAATGAGCAGACAGGCTTCCGTCTTTGGTTACCACCGTCCACTTATTAGGTAGCACCCTCACTTCACTTCCTCCCTGATTAACCATAGGTTCAATGGCCAGGACCATTCCTTCTCTTAATTTCTCACCTTGTCTTTCTTTTCCAAAATTAGGTATGATAGGCTCCTCGTGCAAAAACTCTCCAGTTCCATGCCCAAATAGTGTCTTGACCACAGAATAGCCGTGCTTTTCAACATGGCGCTGAATTGCTGAAGAAATATCCCCTATTCTATTCCCTGGCTTAATTTGTCCTATTCCTTCATAAAGAGCAGCTCTGGTTACCTCAAGTAATCTTTTCTTCTTAGAGGAAATCTTACCTACCGGAAAAGTAAAGGCTCCATCGGCATAATAACCCTGTATTTTAACTCCTATATCGATACCCACTATATCACCTTCCTCAAGCCTCCGGGAAGATGGTATCCCATGCACTACTTCCTCATTTGTAGAGATGCAGGTTTCAGCTGGATATCCTCGGTACCCCTTGAAAGCAGACCTACCTCCTTTTTTCCTGATACAATCGGCAATCCACCTGTCCAGTTCCAGAGTACTTATGGCAGGCTTCACCCAATCTCGCGCATTTTCGAAAATCTCCGCTATGATTCTCCCACCTTTCTGAATAGCTTCAATCTGTTCTCGCGATTTCAGACGAACCATCTCTATCCTTCGGTTAATCTAGAAGCCTCGAAAAACACACAGGCTTTTGGGAAGTCTCAATTCAACATCTTGATTATTCGATTAAAGATTTCCTGGGAATGACCCTCTCCTGAAACATGCTGTAAGATCCCTTTTTTCTTATAATAATCAATCAAGGAATGTGTATGTTCTAGATAGATCTTGGCTCTCTGTTTCAAAGTATCAGAAACATCATCCTCTCTTTGAGAAAGGGGAGCACCGCAACTCCCACAGCTCCCCGAAGAGTCCAAATCCTCTCTTTGATAGACCTTACCACACTCAGAACAGACCAGTCTACCTTTTAGTCTCTTCAGAATAGTTTCTTCTCCCACCACCAGGTTAATTACCACATCCAGGTTCTCTCTTTCTTTCTCCAGTAGAGTATCTAGCCTTTTCGCCTGCTCAAGAGTACGAGGAAATCCATCCATGATGAACCC
>SOJT01000065.1 GCA_004376485.1 Candidatus Aerophobota bacterium
CTTCGATGCCATAGCACAAAGCCAAAGGCAAGAGATAAGTTTTCATACGACAAAGGAGAAAACAGATGAGTTATGTTAATATGCGTGATATGCTTTCTAAGGCTAGTCACGAAAAATATGCGGTTGGTGCATTCAACATTGTGGACGCAATGACTGCGGCGGCCGTTGTTCGGGCAGCAGAGGCAAAAAGGGCGCCAGTAATAATACAGACCTCGGTTAAGACGGCAAAACTCTACGGATGTGCCTTCTTAGTGGCAACAGTGAAGGCTCTTGCCAAGAAAGCAAATGTCCCCATTGCCCTTCATCTTGACCACTGTAAAGATCTGAGTCTTATCCACTCCTGCGTAAAGGCAGGCTACTCATCAGTAATGATAGATGCTTCTAGTTTTCCATTCGAAGAAAACATAAGGATGACCAAAGAAGTAGTGGAGATGGCCCATCCACATGATGTAACTGTTGAGGGAGAACTGGGAGCAATAGTAGGGGTAGAAGATGATATTCATGTCAAGGAACAGGAATCACATCTAGCCAATCCCGAGCAGGCTCTTGAATATGTTAGTCAAACTGGAGTGGATGTTTTTGCTCCGGCCATAGGCACAGCCCATGGTATCTACAAAGGTGAGCCAAAGATAGCCTTTGACCTCCTTGGGAGAATAGCCAGAGAAATAAGAGCTGCCATTGCCATCCACGGAGGAACCGGTCTTTCGGATGAGGTCTTCAAAAAGTGCATAAGTTTAGGAGGGGCAAAAATAAATATTTCCACCCAAATAAAGCATGCTTTCAAGGACTCACTTTCAGAATACTTCCGGAAAAGTCCACAAGTTTATGAACCAGTAAAGATTCTTGCTTATATGCGAGATAAAGTTCAAGAAGTTATTGAATCCTTTATAGAGAAGTTCGGATCCGAAGGGAAAGCATAGAAAAGAAGGAGGAAAAGAATGGCAGAACTTGAAGCGGTTATTTTTGACCAGGATGGAGTAATTGCTGATACCGAGAGGGATGGACACCGAGTTGCCTTTAACAGGGCTTTCAAAGAGTTTAATCTTAACATTGAATGGGGTGTCAAGACCTACGGTGAACTTCTAAAAGTGGGAGGGGGTAAGGAGAGAATGCGCCATTATCTTATTCGGGAAGGTCTGGATAAAAATATCGAGGATGTTGATACACTCATTAAAGAAGTTCATAAACGAAAGACAGAGATATTTATGGAGATAATCGGGGAAGGACAGATGGGACTACGTCCCGGTGTAGCCCGTCTTGTCAGGGAATGCCATGATGCCAATCTCAAATTAGCTGTCTGCTCCACGGCAAATGAACGGGCGGTTAATACACTCCTTCGCACCCTCTTTGGAGAGAAAGGTTATGGTTGGTTTGATGTGATTCTGGCTGGAGATATTGTCAGGGCAAAGAAGCCTGACCCGGAGATATATAATCTAGCCAAAGAAAAGTTGGCTGTTTCTCCAATTAATTGTGTTGTCATAGAAGATAATCGAAACGGGCTTCTGGCAGCAAAAGGTGCTGGCATGAGATGTATTATTACTGTAAATAGCTATACTCAGAGTGAGGATTTCAGCGGGGCCGACCTGGTTATTACCTCCCTGGGTGACGTAGGCAGAGACAAGACAGAGATTCTGGCTGGAGGGAAAAACCTCACTTTTGAAGGTCAGATCACTGTTTCTCTTCTTCGTCAAGTCATTGGAAAGGAGAAATAGAGCCAAATGAGGTCTTGTATGAAAAAAGTGCTTTTATCCCAGCCTATTCATGAAGCTGGGATGAAATTGCTCAAAGGAAAAGTTGAAATAATCATTGCTCCGGACACCTCTGAGGCAACAATGCGCAAATTATGCAGAGATGTTCATGGGGTTATACTGCGCACTACTTCCCGGGTGAGCAAAGAGGTGATTGCCCAGGCAAAAATCCTTCAAATTATCTCACGAACAGGAGCCGGCGTAGACAATGTGGATGTTCGAGCAGCTACCAAAGGGGGAATCCTGGTATGTAACCTTCCGGGAGTCAATAGTCTATCTGTGGCTGAACACACCGTTGCTTTCATTCTCACCCTTGCCAAACGCCTACCATTTATGGACAAATGGACCCGACAAGGAAATTGGAGCAGTCGAAATAGGTACGAAGCCGTAGATTTGAAGGGTAAGGTTCTGGGGCTCATTGGAGTAGGTAATATAGGTTCCCGAGTTGCCAGGATCTGTCAGGGGGCTTTTAATATGCGGGTCCTGGGATATGATCCTTTTCTCTCTAGAGGGAGCGAAACAAAGGATGGTATCCAATTTTGCAGTGATATTGGCCAGGTTTTACAGGAAGCCGACTTTGTATCGGTGCATGTAGCAGGTACTGCTCAAACACACAACTTGATTAGCTGGAATCTATTATGCAGGATGAAAAGGTCTGCCTATTTTATCAACACATCCCGGGGATGGGTGGTAGATGAGAAGGCTTTAATCAAAGCTCTTAGAGAAGGCAGAATAGCTGGTGCTGCCCTGGATGTATTTAGTGAGGAGCCTCCTTTTAGGAATAACCCTCTTTTAAAGATGGAAAATGTTATTCTCTCGCCTCACTCAGCATCACTAACAAAAGAGTGTGTCTCCCGCTTGGCCAGGGGAGCTGCACAGGCAGTTCTCCATCTTTTTTCCGGCAGACTGCCGAAGAATATCTTTAACCGAAAGGAACTAGAAGAAGCTGGCTTCATCAAAGAAGATCAACTTATTAAGAAGATTCAGAACAAAAGAGCCTCTTAATTGAATAAGAAATCCTACATATTAGCTATAGATATTGGAACATCTTCTCTGAAAGCTGGATTATTTAACAAGAGTTATCAGTTGTTTGTTGTGCGCCAGGCTGAATACTCTTACCATTCGTTTGGAATGTGTGTTCAGATAGAGCCAGAAGAGATATGGAAAGCCTTTCTGAAAGTTATGGAAGAACTGAGAGATTATTTAAGCCAGGTAGAAACGGTTGTACCATGTGTGTTCAGTCCTGCTTTGATTGCCCTGGATGAGGATGGCAACGCTCTTTACCCTGCCATCATCCACTGGGATAGAAGAAGTGTTAAACAGGCTAAAGAGGCTCTTGCTAAGGTGGGCAAGGAAAAGTTTCTTCGCATAGCCGGCAACATACCCTATCCGGGAGGTATCTCTGTAACCAGTATTCTGTGGCTTAAAGAAAAGGAAAAACAAATCTTTGAAAAAGCCTTCAAGTTTGGCCATATGAATACCTTTTTTGTGAAAAGACTCACCGGTAGGTGGAGTATTGACCCCACCAATGCCTCACTTACAGGTCTTTACAATACCGTAGCCTACTCAGACTGGAGTGAAGAGATTGCCCGAGAGCTGGAGATTCCTCTTGAAAAACTTCCCCCGGTTATTCCCTCAACCGAGATTGTGGGTAACGTTACCCGAGAAGTCGCCAGGAGCACAGGCATGAGATGCGGGACACCTGTAATAATGGGCTCAAACGATACCTCAAGTGCGGCGCTTGGGGCAGGAGTACTTAAGGGCGGCCAGATTCTCAACATTTCGGGGAGTTCAGAAATTTTAACCATATGTATGGATCGACCCATTCCCCATGAAAAATATTACCTGCGTACGCATCCTCTTCTCAATAAGTGGCTTATGTTTGATATCACAACTGGTGGATTTGCCCTGGAGTGGTTTCGTTCCCAGTTCTGCAGAGAAATGAGTAAAGAGGAGTTTTACAATTCATATCTGAGAAAGCTTATGGAAAAGAAGATGAGCTCTCCTGTTAATTTCAATCCTTATCTTGCCGGAGACAGAACCAGCCTAAGACAGAAAAAGGCTTCTTTTTCCGGTCTTACTCTGAGTTCCACCAGGGATGATTGTGTCTTTGCTTTGATGGAGGGAACAGTGGGGCGTATGAAAAAAACTCTCAAAAAAATGGCTAAACTCATAGATCTGGATAGGACTATATATCTTACCGGGGGAGGAGTAAACGAGACTCTAATGAGCTATAGAAGAAGGTTATTCTCAGGATTTAATATTGTAGCAAAGGATAACTGCTCTCTGAAGGGCTGTGCCTACATGGCCAAAATGAAACTTGGATAACAGAAGGTTGGAATCGGACTGAAATCTCCCATAATG
>SOJT01000075.1 GCA_004376485.1 Candidatus Aerophobota bacterium
AAAAATTCTTTACCAGGACCCGAAATATGTGGATTATAGGAATTCAGAGATTCTAATGGTAGAAGGAGCTTTTGAATATCCTGTGAAACTGAGAACGAGAAGGAGGAAGATATGCTCAGTGGTCTAGCTTTGGCTTTGATAGGAGCAGGACTAGCTGTAGGACTGGCCGGAGCAGGTTCAGCGATTGGCATTGGCTATGCTGCTCAAGCCAGTGCAGGGGGAATGACTGAGAGTCCAGAGAATTTTGGAAGATTTCTCATCCTCACCGCCCTGCCCGGTACTCAGGGAATATATGGCTTTATCGCTGCCTTCCTTTTGATGATGAAGATAAACATCTTGGGAGGAGCTGTGGTTGCCTTGAATGTAGACCAGGGATGGAGTCTCCTTGCTTCGAGTCTACCTATAGCTATAACAGGCTTGATTTCAGCCATTCACCAGGGAAAAGTTTGTGCTGCGGGAGTAGGGCTTACCGTGAAAAGGCCGGCTGATTCCATGAAGGCTATGGTCCTGGCTGTATTTGTAGAATTTTATGCCGTACTGGGACTTCTGGTGACCATTTTCTTGATTAATGGCGTAAAAATTTAGCTGTAGCCCGATAGAACGAGGACTTCGGAGGAGATAATATGGGTCTAGAAGAGATCATAAGAGAGATAGAAAAGAGGGCTAATAAAGATGTAGAAGAAATAAAGAAGCAGCTACAGGAAGAGAGAAAGAAAATTCTGGAGAGGGCAGAAGAAGAGGCTCTGAGGGTCAGCAAAGAGATTGTGAAGAGATTGGAAAAGGAAGCACAATCGATGAAAAGGGGGCGAATAATTAGGGTGAGGGTAGAAGAGAAAAAGAAACTCCTCGCTTTGAAAAGAAAACTCCTGGCCGAATCCTTTAAGCAGGCCGAGGAAGAGGTAAGGAGTCTTAGCAAGCAGGAATATATGTCATTGATGAAATATCTTCTCGTCTCCAGTATAGACTCAGGGAATGAGGAAATTGTTGTCTCTGTCCAGGATGAAGAGTGGATGAAGGGAGATTTCCTGAAAGAATTAAGAAAGAGTCTAGAAAAAAAGGGAAGATGGAAAGAGGTGCGACTCACCGCCGGGCTGAGAGAAGGAGAAAGGGGTTTCATCCTGAAAAAGGAGGGGGTGCATCTAAACTACACCTTTTCCAATCTTTTTCTTCTTCTAAGGGAGGATTTAGAAATAGAGGTAGCCGATAGTTTACTTGGCTAAAATTAATTTCCATCTTGAGCTTGCAAGAGAGTAAGAAAATGAGTGTAGGGTTAATTATGGCAGGTGGCTTCGGGAAGAGGTTATGGCCCGAGAGCAGGATAGATCATCCCAAGCAGCTTTTGAGTTTTGGGAGTGGAGAGAGCTTTTTGCAGGCTGCTTATCGTAGAACCTGCAGTATCTTTGGGGTTAAGGAAACCTATTTAGTCCTCAGAGAAGAGCTGAAAGAGAAAGTTCTCTCTCACCTTCCCTCGGTTCCGCCGGAGAATATCATTGTTGAACCCCAGGGAAGAGATACGGCTCCCTGTATTGGATTTGCCAGCGTGTGGCTTGGAGCCAAGAAGGGAGATGTTTCTATGGTGGTGCTACCTTCAGACCATTTTATCAGAGATGAGAAGAAGTTCACCCGGGTCATTCGGGCTGCAGCCCAGATGGCCCAAAAAGATTATCTGGTGACTATTGGCATTAAGCCTACCCGAGCCGAAACCGGTTATGGTTACCTGGAGTTAGGAAAGGAAATGGACCAGTGGGGTGGAGTTCCTGTTTTTGAAGTAGAAAGATTTACCGAAAAACCATCCCATAAGAAAGCTAAGGAGTTCTTTGAACAGGGAAACTTCCTTTGGAATGGAGGAATCTTTGCCTGGAAAAGCAGCGTCATTCTCCAGGAAATGAAGAAACATCTGCCAAAATTATATAGTGGCCTGGTGCGGATTCAGAAGGCTCTAGGAACTTCGGAAGAAGAAAAAATCATAAGAGATGTATATCCCTCCCTTCCTAAGATTTCCATAGATTACGGGATAATGGAAAAAGCAAAGGAGGTAGTAGCCATACAGGGAGATTTCTTCTGGGATGATATAGGTAACTGGCAGGCTTTGGAGCGGGCCTTCACCAAAAATGGGCATGGTAACATTATCAGAGGATTGGTCGAGGAAGAGGAAACTAGTAATTGTATCTTTATCAATCGGGAGGATAAAATTTTGGGAGCAATTGGAGTTTCTGACCTCATTGTTATCAATACGGAAAATGGCACTCTGGTGGTAAGGAAAGAACAAGCAGGTAAAGTGAGGGATTTAGTTGATAGACTCCTTGCAGATAGAGAAAAAAGAAAATACGTATGATACAAGGTATGAGGAGGAGCGAAAGAAGTCTGAAGAAGAAAATCAAAGAAGAGGAGCTTGACGGTCTTATAATTACAGAGCCTCATAATGTTTTCTACCTTACCGGCTCCCGGGTTGAGGGAACAGGCCTTGTAACACAGGAGGAGAGTTTCCTTATTGTCTCCCCAGTTTTTGCCGAAGAAGCCAAGAGGGAACTTGGGGGATGGAAGATAGTTGTCCATGCAGGGAGATTAGATGAAGTCCTGGAAAGAACCTGGAAAAAGAGAGGCAGCCGGCTGGGTTTTGAAACTTCCAATTTGTCCTATGATGAGCACCAGAGGCTATCTCGAATAAAGAATATAGAGCTTATCCCCTGCCGGGGATGGGTGGAAGAGCTGAGGATGACAAAGGATGAGGCGGAACTCGCTCGAATGGAGGAATCTACTAAAGTGGCTCATTCTGCTCTTGAGTACTTGGAAACCAAACTGAGGGTGGGAGTAAGTGAGAAGGAAATATCTCAAGAGGCAGCATGCTTTCTAAGTAAGAGATCTGAAGGGGAAGCTTTCCCATCTATAGTTCTCTTTGGAGACAGAACCTCCCTTCCCCATGGTAGACCCAGTGAGCGAAAATTAAAACAGAACGAGGTGGTTCTGGTGGATCTGGGAGCCAGGGTAGAGGGTTACTGCTCTGATTTGACCAGGACTTTTTTCTTTGGCCAGGTGCAAAGGAAATGGAAGAGCATTTTTGATCTTGTAACCCAGGTCCAGAGGCAAGTAATGGAGGAGATAAAACCTGGAGCTAGATCGGGCGAGATCAATGAAATGTTAAAGGAAAGGATGAAGAAGGCTGGATATAGAGATGCTTTCTTGCACGGAAGCGGTCATGGGATCGGAATTGACGTTCACGAGGCGCCTTTCTTCAATCCTGACTCCAAGTACATATTCAGGGAAGGTATGGTAGTTACTGTAGAACCGGGAATTTATCTTCCTGGAGAGGGAGGGGTGAGAGTGGAAAAAATGGTGGTTGTTACAAAGAGAGGAAATAGGATTCTCTAATGATTACTGCCAATGATCTTCGCCAGGGCATGAAAGTGGAGGTGGAAGGGGTGCTCTATCAAGTGGAGGAGTTTCAGCACGTGAAACGCGGCCGAGGTGGAGCTTTTGTACGGACCAAATTGAAGAACCTTGAGACCCAGCAAATGATCCGGAGAGTTTTTTCTCCAACAGAGAGATTAAAGGATGCCTTTATTGAAGAAAGGAAAGCTCAGTATACTTACCAGAAAGGTGGCATTTTTCATTTTATGGATTTAGAAACTTTTGAGGAAAAAGCTATACCGAAAGAGACTCTCGGTCCCCAGACAAATTTTCTTAAAGAAAACGTGGGGGTAACTCTTGAGCTCTATGAAGGAAGGATAGTTCGGCTACAGCTTCCCACCTTTGTGGAACTTGAGGTGAAAAAAGCTCCCCCAGGAATTAGAGGAGATACAGTAGGCTCAGCTAATAAGCTGATTGTTTTAGAGTCAGGCTATAGTCTGCAAGCTCCCCTTTTTATCAAAGAGGGAGACTTAGTGCGTATCGATACCAGATCTGGCCGATACATCGGTAAGAAATAGATAAAAAAGAAACTCAAAGAGGGAAAAAGATGGATTTAGGTCAACTTAGAAAGGTCATTGAGATATTTGAGTCTTCCTCTCTTTCGGAGCTCGAAATTGAGG
>SOJT01000039.1 GCA_004376485.1 Candidatus Aerophobota bacterium
TTCTTACCAGACATAGCAAAGAACTTCTCCTCCAACTTGTATTCTTAATGCTTCCTTCCCGCTAAGTACGCCCTTAGGCGTAGAAAGAATACAAATTCCTATTCCGTTTAGCACTCGTGGTATCTCATCCTTTTTAACGTACATTCGTCTACCCGGTCTGCTAACTCTCTCTAAATGTGTGATGACTGTTTCTCCTTCGGGGGTACCTTTCAGATATATCTGGAGGACTTTTCTTTTTCTTCTGGTAATAACTCTATACCTCCGTATAAAACCTTCTCTTTCCAGCACCGCCCCAATGGCTTCCTTTACAGTGGAGGATGGAATCTCAACTTTATCCTTGGATAGGATATTGGCATTTCTTATCCTAGTTAAAAAATCAGCAATGGGATCGGTAAGCATCTTTTTTTCTCCTCAAGAATACCTCGGGACGACTCTCTTTTGCTCAAGGAGGCTCTTTGAGGGGAATTGGCTACCAACTAGCCTTTTTTACCCCTGGAACCTGCCCCCTCTGGGCCAGATAGCGAAAACAAATCCGACATAGAGCAAACTTCCTCATATAGCTACGGGGCCTCCCGCAGATTTGACAACGGTTATAGGAGCGGACCTTGAATTTTGCCTCTCTGTTAGCCTTCTCAATTAAAGCTTTTTTAGCCATCTTCCTCACCCTTCAGTGGCTTAAGAACTCGCAAAAGGAACTCCTAAAGACGCAAGTAATTCTTTGGCTTCTTCATCTTTTTTGGCAGTAGTTACTATAGTTACCGAGAGTCCCTGAACTCTATCCACATCCTCATATTTCACTTCGGGAAAAATAAATTGCTCTCTCAGGCCCAGGGTGAAATTACCCCTTCCATCAAACCCATTGGAAGAGACTCCCTGAAAATCTCTGATCCTTGGGATGGCTAAATTAAGTAATCTATCCAAGAATTCATACATCCTCTCACCCCTCAAAGTAACCATACATCCTATTGTCATCCCTTTCCTTAAGGAAAATCCGGCGATGGATCTCTTTGCCCGGGTGACTACGGGTCGCTGGCCGGTAATCAAAGCTAAACTTTTCTTAGCAACCTCCAGAGACTTTGTATCCTTTTTGGCACTGTTTACCCCCATATTGAGGTTAACCTTCTCAATCCTGGGAACTTCCATAGAGTTTTTATAATTAAATTTCTCCATCAATTCAGGAACGATGCTTTTCCTGTAGAGCTCCTTTAATCTGGCCATCTTTACTCACCCTCTGAGTTTCTAATCAATAACTTCTCCGCACTTCTTACAGAACCGGAGCTGCCCTTCCTCCCTTAATGTCTTCATTCCTATTCTTGTTCTCTTTCCACAGCGAGAACATATCAGCGCCACTTTACTAGCATGCATGGGAGCTTCACCTTCTACTATGCCACTTGCTTGTCCTCTCCGAGTGGGTCTTACATGCCTTTTGACCATATTGATTCCTTCAATCATTATCCTATCTTCTTTAGGAAGCTTCTTAAGTACCTTGCCCCTCTTCCCTGTATCCTTCCCAGAGATAACTACTACTTCGTCGCCCACTTTTATTCTGGTCATAACTACCTAATCCCCACCGAGGGGAAAACTTTTAAGGTTCTCGTCTCCCTTTACAATACCTCGGGAGCCAAAGAAACTATCTTCATAAAGTTTCTCTCTCGGAGTTCTCGAATTACGGGACCAAAGATCCTTGTCCCTCTAGGGTTTCCTGCAGCATCAATCAACACGCCTGCATTCTCATCGAATCTAATATAGGAGCCATCCTTTCGGCGTATTTCCTTCTTCGTTCTCACCACCACCGCTTTTACTACTTGGCCCTTTGCGATTTCGCTGTTAGGTATAGTTTTCTTAACCGATGCTACTATCACATCTCCTATCCGGGCGTATCGGCGTGAAGAACCACCCATAACTCTTATGCACATTATCTTCTTTACCCCAGTGTTATCAGCAACGTTCAGCTCGGTTTGTAGCTGAATCATCCTACTTTTCCCTTTTTGCCAGGACCCTGGCGACTTTCCAACACTTCTCTTTTGATAGAGGTCTCGTCTCCACCAATTGAACTGTATCCCCTACATTGCATAAATTTGCTTCATCGTGAGCCTTGACTTTCTTTCTTCTTCTCACCTTTTTCCCGTACAGGGGATGGGTAAACTCACGCTTTATAGTCACCACTACGGTTTTATCCATTTTATTACTAATGACCTCTCCCACCTTAATCTTTCTCCTCCCCCTCACTTCTTTTCTCCTCCCAGCGATCTTTGTTCCAACTCTTTCTTCCGCAAAAAAGTCTTTATTCTGGCAATAGTCCTTTTCGTTTTACCCATCTCGGAGGGTCTGGTCATTCTCCCCTGTACTGCCTGTATCCGCAGTTTGAACAATTCATTCTGAAGACGCTTGAGACTATCACGAAGATCCTCTCGAGATAATTCCTTCAGCTCTTCTATTTTCATAAGAGATCCTCGTCGAGGGAAGATATGATCTTAGTCTTAAAGGAAAGCTTATGGGAAACCAATCTAAAAGCCACCTTGGCTATATCGGCTCTAACTCCTCCCAGTTCAAAAAGCACCCTTCCTGGCCGCACTACTGCCACCCAAAACTCAGGTTCCCCTTTACCTTTTCCCATACGAGTCTCCAGAGGCTTCTTGGTGACTACCTTATCAGGGAAGACCCGGATCCAGAGTTTACCCTCATGTTTTATGGAACGGACTACGGCAATTCTGCTGGCTTCTATCTGACGGGCGGTAATCCAGCTGGGTTCCTCCGCTATTAAACCAAATTCTCCAAAATTCAGCTGAGTTCCTTTGGAAGCCTTACCCTTCATCCGGCCTCTTTGAGATTTTCTATACTTAACCCTCTTGGGCTGCAATCTCATTCCCGGTTTCCTCCTCTCTCAAGGGGGGCAATATTTCCCCTTTGCATATCCAAACTTTAACCCCAATACATCCATAAGTGGTATGGGCCGTGGCTACTCCATAGTCAATGTCTGCCCGGAGAGTATGCAGGGGAATTCTTCCTTCCTTCATCCACTCCTTCCTGGCAATCTCGGCTCCCCCTATTCTCCCCTTGCAGGCAACTCTGGCTCCTTTGGCACCTAGTTCCATTATGCGTGAAATCGCTTCTCTCATAGCTCTTTTCGCACTTGTTCTTCTCTGAAGTTGAAAGGCAATCCTTGCAGCAACTAACTGGGCATCCAGGTCTGGCTGGTTGACCTCCTGTACATTTAGAAAAACCTTGCTATGCTCAGTTAACTTTTCCAGTTCCTCTTTGGCACCCTCTATGGTCTCTCCACCTTTACCAATGATAATACCCGGCCGGCCAGCGAAAATGGTTACCCTGACCTTGTTGATACCTCTCTCTATGAGAATTTTTGAAACGTTGGCTCGTTCGAACTTTTCGGTAAGGAAACGGCGGATCTTTATGTCTTCGTGGAGAAGTTTAGCATAATTTTTTTCTCCATACCATTTACTTATCCAATCTTTGGTTATCCCCAACCTTAAACTTCCCGGATGAACCTTCTGTCCCAATTATTGCCCTCCTTATCTCCTTCTCCTGGATCTCATCTTATGAATAGACTAAAGCATTCAGAGCTAATATGTAGCGAAAGCGAGGCGCCCCGAGATATTCCTTGTCTTAGGTAAAGTTTTTTCTTTGTTTTCTACCTAGATTCCAAGGTCACTGCAATATGAGAAGTCCTTCGTCTAATTACATCGGCTCTGCCCCTGGCCCTCGGTTTTACTCTCTTGAAAGCAGGTCCTTTCCCAACCACAGCTTCCTTAACATAAAGAGACTCACGGCTCAGATCAAAATTATTTTGGGCATTGCTCAGCGCGGACTTCAATACTTTTCTCACCTCTTTGGCACTTCTTTTCCCCATAAAATCCAAAATCCCCATGGCCTCATCCACTTGTCTGCCCTTTATTAACTTAACTGCACTTCTTACTTTAAAGGGAGATATTCGAACATACTTTACCACTGCCTTGACTTCCATCTACCTCTCCTTGAA
>SOJT01000079.1 GCA_004376485.1 Candidatus Aerophobota bacterium
GGGGGGTTGACAGAAATTTTTGCTATGTTATTATTAATGTAGGATGCTTTATCCTTTAAACTAGTCCGGCGAGGCTGGTAAGGAGGAAAATACAGTGCCGGAGTACACAGGCCGAAGCCTAGAGAGACCAAAAATAGAAAAGGGTTGCTTTTATTTAGCCCTTCTTGCTAAGGCGAGAGGGGCTTTTTTATGAGGGAGTGAAATAAATGAGCCAGCTAATGGATAAGGAGGACATCAGACGCATAATTCAGCGCCTTTCTCACGAGATTCTGGAGAAGAATAAAGGAACCAAGGACTTGGTGATTGTGGGGATTCAGCGGCGGGGAGTAAACCTGGCGGAAAGAGTAAGCAAAATGGTGGAGCAAATTGAGGGCGAAGCTCTTCCCACAGGAATTCTAGATATCACCCTTTATCGAGATGATCTTACCCAGATAGCTCATCAGCCTATTGTTCGAAACACCGATATATCCTTCTCTCTTGAGGGTAAAAAGGTGATTCTGGTGGACGATGTCCTCTATACGGGAAGAACAGTGCGGGCGGCTATTGATGTCCTGCTGGATTTTGGCCGTCCCCAGAAGATCGAGCTAGCTGTGCTGGTGGACCGGGGTCATCGGGAGCTTCCCATCAGGGCTGATTATGTGGGAAAGAACATCCCCACTTCTTCTGAGGAGATGGTGGAAGTCAAAGTCCAGGAGTTAGATGGGAAGGATGAAGTTTTGATTATTAAAAGAGGAGAGCACTAGATAGAAACAACTTCTCAGAAGGTAAGGAAAGAATGAGTTTTCAAAGAAAGGATCTTTTGGGTATAGAGGATCTTTCCCCTGAGGAGATCATTTTTATCCTGGATACGGCAAAATCGTTTCGGGAGATTCTAGAACGCCCCATAAAGATGGTTCCCACTCTGAGGGGGAAAACAGTAGCCAACCTTTTTTTCGAACCCAGTACCCGTACAAGATTATCTTTTGAGCTGGCCGAGAAAAGACTTAACGCCGATGCTTTGAGTTTCTCAAGCGTGGGAAGCAGTGTGGCCAAAGGGGAAACTCTCTTAGACACAGCCAAGAACATCCTGGCTATGAAGGTGGACTGTTTTGTTCTTCGCCACGTAAGTCCCGGAGCTCCTCATCTCTTAGCCCGGGAGCTAGATGTTTCAGTAATTAATGCAGGAGATGGGGCCCATGAGCATCCTACCCAGGCTCTTTTAGATCTTTACACCATCCGTGAGAGAAAGGGGAGAATTAAGGGGCTAAAGATGGCCATAGTAGGGGATATCACCAATTCCCGGGTAGCCCGGTCCAATATCTGGGGAATGGGTAAATTGGGAGCCGAGGTGAGAGTTTGTGGTCCCCCTACCCTGATTCCGCCGGATATTGAAAAGATGGGGGTCAAGGTCTCCTACTCCCTGGAGGAAGCTCTTGAGGGAGTAGATGTTATTATGATGCTCCGGATTCAGAAGGAGCGGCAGAAGGGAAGTCTCCCCCCTTCCCTCGATGAATACAGGGAGTTTTTCTCTTTAACCGAAGAAAGGTTAGACCTTGCCCGAGAGGATGCGCTGGTTATGCATCCGGGACCGGTCAACCGGGGAGTGGAACTTCCGGCCAGGATTGCCGATGGGAGAAAAAGTATTATTCTGGATCAGGTGACCAACGGAGTGGCGGTGAGGATGGCCATCCTTTACCTTCTTTTGGGGAGGAGAAGATAGACAAAAGTCGAGTGATGCTTTTTGAGAAGGGAGGAATGAGATGGCCCTCCTGATTCAAGGTGGAAGGGTGATGGATCCTGCTAGCGGAAGGAATGAAATACTAGATATCCTCATAGAAGGGGGAAGGATAAGGGAGATAGCCAGGCATGTCCCTGGCAGGAGCAGGAAGATCATCAATGCTTCAGGGAAAGTGGTCAGCCCCGGCTTTATAGACCTTCATACCCATCTCCGCCAGCCCGGCCGAGAAGATGAGGAGACCATTGAAACAGGAAGCAGGGCGGCAGCTAGAGGGGGGTTCACTACCATCTGTGCCATGCCCAACACTGAGCCGCCCATCGATGATCCTTCTCTGGTAGAGTTTGTTTATGACGAGGCCCGAAGATGTGCCTTGGTGCAGGTTCTACCTATCGCCACCATCAGTAGAGGGAGGAGGGGAGAGGATCTATCCCCTATGGGGAGGCTGAGGAGGGCCGGAGCTGTGGGATTTTCTGATGATGGAGACTGGGTGAGCAACTCTGGCCTCATGAGGAGCGCTCTGGAATACGTGAAAATGTTGAGTCTTCCCCTCATTTCCCACTGTGAAGACAAAACCTTAACCCAGGAGGGGGTGATGAACGAAGGATATTATTCCACCACCCTGGGACTAAGGGGAATACCCAAGGAAGCCGAGGAGGTAGCAATTTTTCGAGACCTGGTCCTCCTGGGGATGACAGGGTCTTGGCTTCATGTTGCTCATCTCTCCACTTCTCGGGGAGTGGAGCTCGTTCGGGAGGCTAAAAAAGAGGGTCTCAAAGTTACCTCGGAGGTTACCCCCCATCATTTTACTCTTACCCACAAAGAGGTGAGGAGTTTTAATACCAACACCAAGATGAGGCCACCTTTGAGAGAGGAAGAGGATGTGGCAGCTGTAGGCCAGGGTCTTAAAGATGGGACTATTGATATTATCGCAACCGATCATGCTCCTCATACCGTGGAGGAAAAAGAGGTGGATTACATCAGTGCTCCCTTCGGAATCATTGGCCTGGAGACAGCCTTAGGATTAGTAATCAAAGAGCTAGTAGAAAAAGGGACTCTTTCTTTAATGGAGGCTCTGGCCAAGCTGACGGTTAATCCTGCCCGGATCCTGGGGATGTCCATAGGCCGGATTGAAGAAGGGGCCAGAGCCGATCTTACCATTTTCGATCCGGAAAAGACCTGGAAGGTGGAGGAAGAAGAGTTTTTGTCTAAAAGTACGAATTCTCCCTTCATAGGATGGGAGCTTCCGGGCAAGGTGGAATGGACCATAACAGGAGGGAAGGTAGTATACCAGAGTAGGAAATGAAGGCAATTTTGGCTTTAGAGGACGGTCTGGTTCTGGAAGGGGAAACCTTTGCTGGCGAAAGAGGAAAAAGATGCCTAAGCGGGAAGATATCAAGAAAATTCTCATAATTGGGTCCGGTCCCATTATCATTGGTCAGGCTTGTGAGTTCGACTATTCAGGAACTCAGGCTTGTAAAGCATTAAAAGAGGAGGGGTACGAGATAGTGTTGGTCAATTCTAACCCCGCAACTATCATGACTGACCCTGGTACGGCTGATAAAACATATATTGAGCCGCTTACAGTGGAAAGTTTGCAAAAAATCATTGAAAAAGAGAGACCGGGCGGGCTTCTTCCTAATTTAGGGGGCCAAACTGGGCTTAATCTTGCCGCCAGCCTTTATAAGTCTGGGGTATTGAGAAAATATGGAGTTGAAGTTATTGGTGTTAAGGCTGATGCCATTGAGCGGGGTGAGGACCGCATTATCTTTAAGGAGACGATGGCTGGACTTGGCATTCCAGTGCCGAGGTCCGAACCCTGTCATTCTGTTGAGGAAGCTGAAGAAATAGCGAAGGGGCTGAGGTATCCTGTTGTTCTCAGGCCAGCTTATACGTTAGGCGGAACTGGAGGAGGAGTTGCTTACAATGTGGAAGAGCTGAGGGCCGTTGTAAGTAGGGGCCTTGCTGCAAGTCTTATTCATCAGGTCTTAGTGGAAGAATCTGTTCTGGGGTGGGAGGAGCTTGAGCTCGAAGTTGTAAGAGATGAGAAGAATCAAAAAATTACCGTTTGTTTTATTGAAAATGTTGATCCCATGGGTGTGCATACTGGTGACAGCTTCTGCACCGCACCTATGCTTACTGTTCCTCAAAGTTTACAAAGAAAAATGCAGGAGTGGTCTTACAGAATAGTTGATGCCATTGGTGTTGTGGGAGGAACGAATATTCAGTTTGCCCATAATCTTGAAGACGATAGGTTGGTAGTGATAGAAATTAATCCCCGGACATCTCGTTCCTCTGCTCTTGCATCTAAAGCAACCGGTTTCCCCATTGCCCGCATCTCAACAAAGCTGGCTGCAGGAATAACTATGGATGAGATTCCCTATTGGAAGGAGGGGACACTTGAGAAGTACAAACCCAGCGGAGACTATGTGGTAGTTAAATTTGCCCGTTGGGCCTTTGAGAAATTTCCTAAAGCTAAAGATGTCATAGGAACCCAGATGAAGGCAGTAGGCGAAGTTATGAGCATAGGAAAAACGTTTAAGGAAGCATTCCAAAAGGCTATCCGTTCTCTTGAGATAAAAAGGTATGGTCTGGGCGTTAAAAGGTTTAAGATCCTTTCACCAGAAAAGTTAAAAGAAAAACTGGCTACACCCTCAAGTGAGCGTATATTCTTAATGTATGAGGCTCTACGTAAAGGTATGTCTGTTGAGGAACTTTACCAAATGACCCATATTGGCAGATGGTTCATCAATGAGATGAAAGAGCTGGTGGAGTTTGAGGAAGAGCTGTCTAAATATAAATGGAATGATTTACCTGGCCAAAAGTTAGCCAGGGCAAAAGAATGGGGTTTTTCAGATAAGTATTTGGCCGGATTTTTTAATATAAAGGAAATAGAGGTCAGGCAAAAGAGAATTGCCGTGGGAAAATATGGACGATTCGATGCGGTTCCTGTCAGTGGGGTAGAGAATGCGGCGTACTACTATTCCACCTACATCGGCGAAGATAAAGTGCCGGTTTCCTCAAAGAAGAAAGTAATGATATTAGGTGGCGGACCCAACAGAATCGGTCAGGGAATAGAATTTGACTATGCCTGTGTGCATGCAGCCTTTGCCCTGCGTGATGAGGGTTATGAGTCGATCATGGTTAACTGCAATCCTGAGACAGTTTCAACAGATTATGATACCTCCGATAAACTTTATTTTGAGCCATTGACAGTTGAGGATGTCCTAACAATCTATGAAAAAGAAAAACCAGAAGGTGTTATTGTTCAATTTGGTGGCCAAACTCCATTAAATATTGCTCAGGAGTTGAAAGATAGCGGGGTGAATATTCTAGGGACGAGTCCTGAGAGCATTCGTTTTGCCGAAGATAGAAGACGTTTTAGAGAAAAAATAATTTCTCTGGGCATCCCGCAGCCAGAAAGCAGCACAGTGCGTTCTCTAGAGGAAGCTGTCCAGATCGCCAACAGAATTGATTACCCTCTTATGGTCAGGCCTTCTTTTGTGCTTGGCGGCCGTGGTATGGAAATTGTATACGATGAGGCAATGCTCAGAAGATATGCCGAGGAAGCTATTCAGGTCAGTCCAGAATATCCAATGCTTATTGATAGGTTCCTTGAAAATGCCATTGAGAGCGAGGTTGATGCCCTTTGTGATGGGGAAGAGACTTTTGTTGCTGCTATTATGGAGCATATAGAGTTAGCGGGTGTTCATTCGGGAGATTCTGCCTGCGTCATTCCTCCCAGGACTATAAAAGAAGAACACCTAAAAACCATAGAGGAATACACTCATCAAATCGCAAAGGAGCTAGAGGTTATCGGCCTTATAAACATTCAATACGCTATATGTGATGACAGGGTATACATTTTAGAGGCTAATCCCAGAGCTTCACGTACGGTTCCTCTGGTTTCTAAAGTCACAGGCATTCCAATAGCTCGTATTGCCACTCATCTAATATTGGGTAAGAAACTGAAGGATTTTTCTGAACTCAAGAGGCAAAAACTTCCTTACGTTGGAGTTAAGGAAGCGGTTTTTCCTTTCAACATGTTTCCCGGGATAGACCCCCTACTAGGTCCTGAAATGAAAGCTACAGGGGAGGTTATGGGGATTGCTGACACATTCGGACTTTCTTTCTATAAAGCGCAGGAAGCCGCTGGTTCAAAGCTTCCTGTGGAAGGAAATGTTTTGTTGACCGTTGCAGATAAAGATAAGCCAGATCTACTTCCTATAGCCAAGGCCATTCATAAACTAGGGTTTAACATTTACGCTACGGGAGGCACTAGCCGTTTCCTAAAAGAGCACGGCATACCTAATAGAGCAATAAAAAAACTATACGAAGGAAGACCTAACATTGTTGATGCCATCAAAAATAAGGATATCCACCTTATTATCAACACACCGATTGGTCGCAGCAGCAAATATGATGATAGTTATATTCGTGTAATGGCGATACAGCATAAGGTTCCTTATATCACTTCAATGGCAGCCGCCCAAGCTAGTGTTGAGGGTGCTGAAGCTATAAAGAAACATAAGATCCTGCCAAAGTCTCTTCAGGAATATCATGGGGAAAGAGGGTAATTTGACTCAAAAAGAATACCAGATTGCGGTTATACCTGGAGACGGAATTGGACCGGAGGTAGTGAGGGAAGGACTTAAAGTTCTAAGAGAGGTAGCCACAAGATGCGGGTTTCGATTTCGCAGTGCTGAGTACGACTTTGGGGGGGAAAGGTATCTTCGGACTGGCGAAACTTTACCCTCTTCGGCCCTGGAAGAACTAAAGGATATGGATGCCATTTACCTGGGGGCGGTGGGACATCCCAGAGTGGAGCCAGGGATTCTGGAGAAGGGGATCCTCCTGAAGATTCGCTTCGGGCTGGATCAGTATATTAACCTGAGGCCGGTCAAGCTCTATCCTGGTGTCTGGACACCGCTTAAAGATAAAGGGCCTGAGGATATAGATTTTGTGGTAGTTCGGGAGAATACAGAGGGTCTTTATCTGGGAATTGGCGGATTCATAAGAGAAGGAGGAGCGGATGAGATAGCTATCCAGGAGATGGTAAACACTCGAAGAGGTGTGGAAAGATGTATCCGTTATGCCTTTGAATATACCAGAAAAAGGAACAGAAAGAAAAAGCTTACTCTCTCTGACAAGGCCAATATCCTTACTTATACACACAATTTATGGCGTCGGGTGTTTAAGGAAGTAGGAGAGGAATTTCCCGATATTGAGAGGGAATGCGTCTTTGTGGATGCAACTTGTATGTGGATGGTAAAAAATCCAGAATGGTTTGATGTTATCGTAACTTGCAATATGTTCGGTGATATTATTACCGACTTGGGGGCTATGATTCAGGGAGGAATGGGTATTGCTGCAGGGGGAAATATCAATCCCCAGGGGGTTTCTATGTTTGAGCCCATCCACGGTTCTGCTCCCAAATACACTGGTAAGAATGCTGCGAATCCTCTGGCAGCTATCTCCGCAGCTCAGATGATGCTGGAGCACCTGAGAGAGACAGAGGGAGCAGAACTCATCGAGGAGGCTATTAAAAGAACTCTTTCCTCCGGCAAGATCAAAGACCTATCCGCTCGCAGTGGCCTTAAGACCGATGAGATAGGCGACATGGTAGTTCAGTTTCTGGGGAAGATAAGCTAATTTCTACACCTTCCCGTAGTATTCTTCTACTACCCTCTTTATATCATCATCCCCCACCCGGACAATGGCCATCTCTCTTCTAGCTGAAGCCGGGGAGTCGGCGGCGTGCGCTACATTCATCATTACAGTCCTGCCGAAGTCTTTCCTTACCGTACCCGGGGCGGCTTCCTCAGGATTGGTCTCTCCCAGAACCTTTCTAATTTTCTCAATGGCCCCTTCTCCTTCATAGACCAGGGCCAGGCACTTTTCCAATCCTTCTTTTTTCCGCTCCTGGGGGAAGGCCTTCTGGGGATCTCTTCCCGTCATAAACTTTACGATTCGGTTAAACTGGTTATTGGCCTTATAGATCTTGAGCTCTTCAGCAATAATCTTTTCTACTCCCTCAGGGACAGGAAAATCCAGGGAATCATCCAGGAAGGAGCGGATGGGCCCCATGAGCTGTTTTTTCATCTTCTCTACCAGTCTTCCTTTGATAGGCTCATAGAACTCTTCCGCTTGCTCGATCCCCATACGAATGATCCTGGTTCCAATGATGAAAAGGCCAGTTTGCGAGAATCGGTCTATTATGTTGCCAGCCCGGCAACTAAGCTCCTGAAAACTGTCCGGCTTAATGAGAACCAGGGTTCTCTCCGGCCTTACTCCCGGGGGGTAGGAAATTACCTTCTCCAGCACTCCACCATCACGAGCTGAATATTTTGCCCAGATCTTGACTTCTCTGATTGTTTCTTCTCGGCCGTTGCCAATAAAGACTGCCGGCTCAAAATATTTGATCTTTCCCTCCTCTTCTATGTAATCTCCATAGGTTCCCCGGATGGTTTCCCCGAGGGAGATGTGGGTGATATGCCCCACTACCCTCTTTAACTCCAGAGTGGCTCCTTCTCCTTCCAGGAGAAGAAGCATCACCCGGGGGAAAGGGTACATCTCAGAGGGAAGATAGTTCTGGAAAAGATAATTTCTGATTTGCTCCAGTATTTCCTTTTCCTGCTCGTCTCCCTTCTGTCCAGAAAGGTAAAGAGCGTCAGTGTATTCTTCTACCAACTCCCGGCTGGGGCAGAACATACGGGCAGCTACTAAAGATAGATTTCCCCAGGAAAGAAGCCGACTTATTACCCCTCCCGTGCGGGACTTACGGATAGTGTAAGGATTGATAAGAACATAGGCAAGTTCCTTTTTCATAGATTAACTCCTTAGTTTGAGTTCAAAATAGCATAAACTCCGGTTCTGTCAATGAAAATTGGGAATGAAACTCTTTAATTTTGGACGGTTGAGGGGGAAGAGAGGTTTGACAGGCCAGGTGAAACCTGATAGCATTTTTTTGGGCGGCAGGGAGGATAAAAGATATGGATGTTGGGAAAATTGAACCTCGGTTTCTGGAAGATCTCATCTCCTCCATTCCTCAGGACAGGGGGGTCATTATCGGCCCTCAGGTTGGGGAAGATGCGGCAGTGGTGGATTGTGGAGCCAATTATTTAGTCATCAAGACCGACCCCATCACTTTTACCTCTCAGAATATTGGCTGGTATGTTGTTAATATCAATGCTAATGATCTGGCCTGCATGGGGGCTACTCCCCGTTGGTTTCTAGTGACATTGCTCCTACCCCGCAAGGCTACAAAAGAGCTGGTAGGGGATATCTTTAATCAGGTGATCTTAGCCTGTAAGAAATTTGGCATAAGTTTAGTGGGAGGACATACTGAAATTACTCATAAGCTGGATAGACCCCTGGCCATCGGTCAGATGATAGGGGAAGTTCCTCGAGATAGGCTCATACGGAGCTCAGGAGCGAGAGTGGGGGATGTAATTGTTCTCACCAAAGGAATTGCTATAGAAGGGACCCATGTTGTCTATCAGGAAAAAAAAGAAGAACTGGACAAAAGACTTTCTCCCTCAATGCTAAAGAGGATAAGAAATCTTATTTACAAGCCTGGTATAAGTGTGGTTGAAGAGGCTCTTTTGGCCAGCCAGAGGGTCGAGGTTCACTCTATGCATGATCCTACTGAGGGAGGACTAAAGTCTGGCTTGTGGGAACTTGCTCATGCATCCCGGGTAGGAGTAAGAGTGAAGAAAGAGAAAATTTTGGTGCTGGAGGAAACTAAAGAAGTCTGTGAACTTTATGGATTAGACCCTCTAGGGCTCCTGGCCTCGGGTTCCCTGATCTTAACTCTGGATCGTAAAGAGGCACAGAGGTTATCTCGTATTTATACGAAAAGGGGTATCAGGCACAGCGTTATTGGAGAGATCACCTCCCGCCAGGAAGGGATGAAGATAATGAAGAAAGGTCAAGAGTTAGAACTCACAGTCGATAATAAAGATGAGATAAGTAAAATACTTTGGGGGAAGAAAGGCCATCACTAGAGCTGGATGCCGTTCTGAATTTGTCCCAGAAGCCTTGGTGAAGATCCGAGAAGTCAGCTCTGGAAGGTGTGGGAGCGAGAAGTTTTCAGAGGATAGAAATTGTTGATCATTCCTGCCATTGACCTTAAAGAAGGAAAGTGTGTCCGGCTTGTGCGGGGAAAATTAAGTAAGGAGACTATTTATTCGAAAGATCCCATTGAGATAGCCAGAAAATGGGTCAGGGAGGGGGCTGAGCGGCTGCATGTAGTGGATCTCGATGGTGCCTTTCAAGGAAAACCGGTCCACATGGAACTGGTGGGGAGGATGGCTCGGGAGGTAAGGGTCCCTATAGAATTTGGGGGAGGAATCAGGGATTTTGCTATTCTTAAAGAAGTGCTGGAGGAAGGGATAGAATATGCCATCCTGGGAAGTCAGGCTCTTTCCTCGGATTTTCTCGAGATGGCCTGCAAGGAATTTGGCGGCCGTATTATGGTTTCTTTGGATACCAGAAGGGGTAGAGTTCTCACCCAAGGATGGGTTAAGGAGACTGGCGTAGAGGTGGGGGATTTGGCCAGGGACATTTCCAGAATGGGGGTGAGGACAATCATTTTTACCGATGTAGGCCGGGACGGAACCCTGAAGGGGGTAAACATTAACCTCATCAGAGATTTTGCCACCTCAGCTGGGGTAGATACTATTGTTTCAGGCGGCATATCTTCCCTGGAAGATGTGAGAAAGATCCTTAAACTAAGGCATTTGGGAGTGATAGGAATGATTGTGGGCAAGGCCCTTTATACAGGTAGGATAAAATTCAGAGAAGCCATAAGATTAGTTAAGTGAAACTGAGTCTTTCAGGGAGTTTAGAAGGTGAATATTCTTGGAGAGGTTAAGTTTGATTCTCAAGGTCTTGTCCCTGTAATTGTGCAGGATGTGAGAAATCTTGAAATTCTGATGATGGCCTGGATGAGCAAAGATGCTCTCCAGAAGACCCTGAGCACAGGGAAGGTTCATTTTTGGTCTCGTTCCCGCCAAAAGATCTGGCTTAAAGGGGAGGAATCTGGGCATTATCAGTGGATAAGGGAAATATGGGTAGACTGTGATGGAGATACTTTACTCCTAAAGGTGGAGCAAACTCAGGCTGCCTGTCATCTGGGCTACCGATCGTGCTTCTTCAGAAAAATGGGTAAAGATAGAAATCTCAAGATACTGGGAAAGAAGGTTTTTGAGCCAGAAAAGGTTTACGGTGAAAATAGCCAAAGATGCACCCATGAAAAAGATTAAATGGGAAAATAGACCCTTTCTCTTAGCCGTTTTCCTTTTTTTTATAATATTATGTACTTCGGGATATGGAGCCAGAGCTTCCTCTCCTCTGATTCGGGTGAAGATCCTGCAAGATAAATCCAGGATAGAGGTGAGAGCCACGGGTAGCTATAGGATTCGAGCTCTGGACCTGGCCAGGGAGCGCTCTTTCCCATCCTCTCATTCCACCATTACCATAGAAGCAAGCCAGCAGGGGATCCGAGCCTCTGGTGAGATGTGGGGCCGTAAGCTTTTGATCAAACCGGAGGGAGCGGATTCTCTAATCAGGGTCAATTCGAGAAGATATCGTGGTCAGATTATTGTTCAACAGAAGAACTCTTCTTTAGAGCTAATCAATGAGCTTCCCCTGGAGAAGTACCTGTGGGGTGTGATTAAAGCTGAGATTTCTCCCGACTGGCCTCGAGCCTGCGTCCTCGCTTTTACTATTGCTGCCAGGACCTACGCCTTCAAAAAATTGCAGGATCCTTCCAGTAGGACTACTGGTTATCATGTTTCCAGTGAACAGGACGACCAGGTTTACCGGGGGGTAGAGGGAGAGGATTCTCTATCCCAGGAGCTGGTAAACGAGACCCGAGGAAAGATCCTCACCTATCTGGGTGAGATAATTGAGGCTAACTATCATGCCTGTTGTGGGGGATACACCGCCTCCTTGAGAGATGTATGGGGAGGGGAAGGGTATCCTTATCTAGTGGCTAAGCCCGATAATTTCTGCAGCAAGAGTCCCTATTTCAGTTGGCAGTTTAAGATTGAGGCCGAGAAGCTAAGAGAAATCTTGAAAAAGAAGGGACTTGTCCTGGGTAGAGTCTATCGAATTAAACTTCTGGAGTTCGATGAAGGCAGGAGGGTAAAAAGACTCGAGATTATGCATCAGGGAGGGAAGATGGAGCTTACCGGAAAGGAGTTTCGGGAGGCTGTAGGTGGAGGGGATCTTAGGAGCACCCTATTCACGGTAAAAAGAGTAGGTCCCGATTTTGCCTTTGAAGGCCAAGGCTGGGGACATGGCGTGGGATTTTGTCAGGAGGGAGCCAAAGTCATGGGGGAGCAGGGCTACACTTATAAGGAAATTCTGGAGTTCTATTATCCAGGAACATTGGTAGAGAAGATTTATTGAGTCAATTTCTTGACAGAATCAGAGGCATTTGATAACATACGCCTGGATAGGTAGGATGTCCTTAGAGAAAAAGGCTATTTTAGTAGTAGCAGATGGGGTGGGGGATAGAGCACTGGAAAGTGGCAAGACTCCTCTTCAGCTAGCTAAAAAACCTACTCTTGATAAGCTAGCCAAAGAGGGATCCACGGGTCTGATGAGCACTTTGGGAAGGGGAATTATCCCGGGAAGCGATACTTCTCATCTGGCCCTTCTTGGATACGAACCTCATCTTTATTATAAGGGCAGAGGACCTCTTGAGGCTCTGGGGGTGGGGATGGAGCTAAAAGAGGGTGATGTTGCCTTCAGATGCAACTTTGCCACGGTGGACAGATCCGGCAGAGTAATAGACAGAAGAGCCGGTCGACTGTGGGAAGAGGGGAAAGAGTTAGCAAAATCTTTACAGGGAATGCGCATAGAAGGAATTGAAGTTCTGTTCTTCTCCTCCACAGAACACCGAGGAGTTCTTATCTTAAGGGGGGATGGACTTTCTCCTGCTATTTCAGACACCGATCCTCATAGTTCGCTTCCAGCTTCGGTTCTAGAGTCAGTTCCCCAGAGGGAGGAAAAGAAGGCGGTAAAGACGGCCCGCATAGTCAACCAGGTGGTAGAGAGGAGCCGGGGTATTCTGTCCTCTCATCCACTGAATAGAAAGAGAGAGAAGGAAGGGAAACTTCCTGCCAATATCATCTTAACCCGGGGGGCTGGTATCTACGAGAAGATCCCTTCTTTAAAGGAAAGATACGGATTTACCAGTTGTTGTATTGCTGGGGCTGCTTTATACAAGGGCGTGGCCAGGTACGTGGGGATGAATATTCTAGAAGTTCCCGGAGCCACCGGAAGATTGGATACGGACATCGAAGCCAAGGGTGAAGCTTGCCAGAGAGCCTTGAAGAAGTTTGACTTTGTGTTCGTGCACATCAAGGGGGCTGATAATGCCAGTCATGATGGCAACCTGAAAAACAAGCTTTTGATGATCGAGAAAATTGATGGGCTGGTTGGAATTCTTAAAGATGAGGATGTTTATCTCATTGTCACTGCTGATCATTCTACTCCCCTTTCTCTGGGGAGGCACTCCAGCGATCCCGTGCCAGTGATGATTTGCGGCGAAGGAATCCGCCAGGATGATGTATCTAGCTTTGATGAAGTCTCTGCCAGCAGGGGTTGTCTGGGGCACCTCACCGGAATCGAGCTTCACCGGATTATGGTGGACCTCATGGGTTTCGCACATCTGGTAGGGTCTTGACGGAGAGGCTGGTATAAAGCCAGCTTCCAAGGAGGATTACAGCATGATAGAGGTTAAGGTAGTCAATGTGGCTATTGATGCCAACTCCAAGATGCCCGTTATCGTATTAAAAGAAAAAACGGGTGAGAAAACTCTTCCCATATGGATCGGTCTCTTTGAAGCCCAGGCCATAGCCCTGGCACTGGAAAATGTGAAGCCTCCCCGTCCCCTCACCCATGATCTGGCCAAATCTTTGATCGAAAAACTCAAGGGAAAGGTGGACAAGGTGGTCATATCCGATCTTAGGAATAATACCTTTTATGCCCAGATATTGATAAAGAAGAATGGGGAGAGTATAAAGGTGGATTCCCGCCCTAGTGATGCCATTGCCATCGCTCTTAGACTGAATGTTCCCATCTTTATTGATGAGGCAGTTCTGGATAAGGTAACAATCGGCGGAAAACCCATTGGAGATGATGAACTTGAGGAGTTCAGGAAGAGGCTGAAGGGCCTTAAGCCCGAAGACTTTGGGACTTAGCTGTGTCCTTTAGAATTTCCCTTAAAGTAGCATTTATTAGCCGGTGGTTCGAAGAGGAGCGCTTGTCAGGTAAGAGAATGATGGAAAGGAGGTGAGGAAAGTTTATCCAGGGAGTAAGAATGAGATAACCAAAGAGCTTTGGTTAGAACGAGAAAAGGAGGATCCGAATGAGTCTAAAGAGATGTATGAAGCTGATGCTAGTACTTTTGACAGTGGTGCTAATCTTGGGTTTGATGAATCTTGCTCA
>SOJT01000120.1 GCA_004376485.1 Candidatus Aerophobota bacterium
GTATCTGCTTGCACGAATCACGCATCACTTCCTCATCATCGATTACCAGGATATTAGCTAAAATAGATAGCTTAGCCATTATTTTCCCTTTGTTTCCAGAGGTAATTTAATGGTAAAAGTGGCCCCTTCCCCTAGCTTGCTTTCCACCTTTATACTTCCATTATGTCTTTCAATAATTCCCGCAGTGATTGCCAGTCCCAGCCCTGTTCCGTGACCTGCTTTTTTAGTGGTAAAGAATGGCTCGAACAATCTTTTTATATTTCCTGGTGGGATTCCACAACCGTTATCGGTGATGGTAATCTCTAAAAATCGACTATCCGGGAGAGCATCAATAGCAATGATCAGGCTTCCTTTTCCATCCATTGCTTCTGCAGCGTTTAAGATGATGTTCATAAAGGCCTGCTGAAGTTGAGATCTGTCTCCCATAATATGGGCAAGAGAGGGGTAGAATTTCTTGGTAATTTTGATATTATGAAACAGCGCCTGATCTTTAACTAACGATAGGGTTTCTTCCAGTACCACATTTATACTTATAGGTTCCACCTTAGGCTCAGGCTGGCGGGCAAAATCGAGAAGCCTTTTCACGATGTCCTTGCAGCGGGTGGCCTCTTTTATTATTCTTTCTACATTGGCTCCTTTCGAATCATCTGCTTTTAGATCCTCCCGCAGGAGGTGGCTGTATACTAAGATTCCGCCAAGAGGGTTGTTTATTTCATGGGCTACACCGGCAGCCAGCTGACCTATAGAGGCTAATCTCTCTGAATGAATCAACTGGCTCTGAAGGTCTTTAAGCTCTTTATAGGCTCTTTCCAGCTCTTGAGCCTTGGCTCTCTCGGCTTCTGTTGCGGCAGCTTCAGCGAGAAGCCATTTAGTCTCTCGGAGATCCCTGGCTACCCCGATAATGCCAATGATTTCTCCCTCAGAGTTTCTCATTACCGAGCTGCTCAAAGTCATAGGGATTTTTTCCCCGGATTTACTTTTAAAATCAATCTCTAAATCCTGGACGGATGACTCCTTAAACTTGCTTAAGTAAGATCCATTGAAAGGTCTTTCCTTTTCTTTTGGACTGGCAAGGATCATTTCAACCGGTTCTTCGATTATTTCTTCTTTTTTATATCCCAGAAGATCTAAGGTGGCCTGATTGACCATCTTTATCTCCTCCTCAGAATCCACCACAATCAGGGCATCTACCATACTTTTGAGAATATTTTCCGTGAATTCCTTAGCCTGAAGAAGTTCTCTATTCTTTCTTTCAATTTCTGCCTGGTTATTGGCCAGTTCAGCATAGATAGTTTCCATCCTTTTGATGATCTCAATCCACATACTCTCTTGTAATTGTTCCTCAGATAGACTCATGTTCTCTTTCATGAGTAGCCTCTCTTGATTATCTGACCCCTATGGTGTCAGCTCAAAAGTAACTACTTGCTTATTCATTTTCAAAACATGCACAGTACAGAAAAGACAAGGATCGTAGGATCTGATAATATGAGCGATCTCCACGGGATTCTTCTCATCTTCCACCGAGGTACTAATTAGAGCCTCCTCAACTGCACCTGGATTGCCATGAGAGTCCCTTGGTGAAACATTCCAGGTAGTGGGAGTTATCACCTGGTAATTCTCAATCTTTCCCTTTTCGATTGTTATCCAGTGCCCAAGCATGCCTCTGGCTGCTTCGGTCAATCCTGTACCCTTTGCTTCTTTTGGTTTTTCTGGTTTTATATAAAAAGGCTGGGAGGGGTTAATTTCCTCCAGCCAGATCTTCAGCTGCTTCAGCAGTCTCACTCCCTCGTGGAGTCGTGCCAGGACTCTGGTATAGACACTGGGCCCTAAATCACCTACCAGGTCTAAAACCAGGCAGTCCCTGTCGTTGATCATCCTGGCTAGTGGACCAACTTCCACCACATTTCCGCTATAACGCGGTGATTTAGCCCAACTATAGGCCCCAGGCTTATCAACATCGGGCTCGGTCACTCCTTCATAAGGGTGCCTTCCCCCTTTATAACCCTTAAGCCAGGAGTATTTAATATCTTCAGTGATTTTTCCCTCATCAAAAGGCTTGAACTCTCCGTCAAAATAACCACTCTTGAGCCAGGTACTGCCGTCTGGTAGGTGATACCCCCCGGAGGAAAGGAATTTGCCGGGCCCCTTACCTATTTTATCTAAACCAAACCGGCGTGCAGATCTGATGAAAAACCCCAGGTCACTATTCTGGTGATCATTTTCCCCCATCCAGAAATCGATATCTTGTAGATTTTTGTTTTCCAGCCAGCGCTCAATCCTGCTGCCAAGTAAATCCTGTTCCAGAAAATTTTGAAATTCTACCAGGATACCCTTTGCTCTGATAATTTCGCTCAGGTTGACTGGCCGTGTAGTCCCACCAGGCTGTAAGGCAAGAGTATTGGGCCATTTTCCGGCGAATAAACCTAAAACCCCGAGAAGATTCGCCCGCGCCTTAATGACTTTTGAATAGGAACTGCCTTCAAAAGGGGTAAATCGTTGGGTCAATTCTCTGTTTGCGCTACTACCCAGGTATTTTTTATTGACCAAATCTACAGCAAAGAAAAGATAAAAGTGGGTAAGATGATTAAGCAAAACTTCAGTTGCCAGAATTATATTTCTAGCTAAATAAGCATTGGCAGGCATTTTTGTCTCGAAGGCATCTCTCAAGGCATTAGAACAGGCGGCAGAATGGGATGCACTACAGATGCCACAGATTCGACAGGTAAAGACCAGAGCATCTATAGGGTCCCTTCCTTTGAGCAGTCTTTCAAATCCTCTAAACATCACCCCGGAAGCATAGGCCTCCCTCACCTTGCCATCTTCTAACTCCACTTTTATCTCCAGATCTCCTTCCACACGATTAAACGGACTTATCTTAATAGTTTTTTTCAACCTTTATATCCTTGAGCTATTCTACATCAACTCTTTTGAATGAGACAGCATTTACTCTGAGTCTTTCGGGACAGGCTAACTTAGCCAGGCCACTTATTCCCACATACCAGGCCTTAGGAACATCAAGGGGAAGAGTGGTGGGAATATCTCCAATTTTTTCTGTTTCAAAGAAAGGTACAAATCCATCGGGAAACTTGGGGGAGGTACAGGAAATACAAGGAAATCCCCCCCTGGTACAGCTTCCGGTTCGGCCTAGCCATAATCTCTCGTTACAATCGGATTCACACTGGGTAGCTTTGCAGCCTAGATTTTCAAAGAGGCATCCTTGCTGTGAATACTCCTCGGCCGAGGCCTTGAATTCGTAATATTCATTTCGGGGACAGGCGTGATGAGCTAATTTGCTGTAAAACACCTTTGGTCGCTGGTATTTATCCAGCTCGCTAATGTCTAGTTTTCCCGAAACTAGAGCAATGAGAGTTTCCACGATCCAATCTGGATGAGCAGGACACCCAGCAATATTGACCACAGGAAGACCGGACCGAGCCATATAATTTGGCCCGAGTAGACCACCCTTTTTCTCATGAAGAAATTGCAGTCCCGTGGCCTCCATGGGATTGTTGCTGGCAGCCGGAATTCCACCAAAGGATGAGCAGGTACCTATGGCCATGGTGTAATGGGCAACTTTTGCCAGGTCCAAAATCCAATTCTTAAAGGGACGATCATGAAACATAAAATACTTACCTGTTCCCTTGGGACCATGGTAAATCGCTCCCTCCACCATTAATACGTCCAGCTTTTCTTCCTCAGACTTGAGCCTATCAAAGATTTCTAATACCTCTTCCCCCATGGCCGGGCTCAAGTCCGGATGCCACACAAACCTGGCGCCCAGCATCTCAAGGGCTGTAAGGATGTCTGGCTGATCCGCATTCAAAAAGGAGATAGTTGATCCCCCACAGCATCCACTTTGTAGCCATAACAAATTGACCATAATGTCTCCTCCATCTTGGAAAGGCAAATCCAGCA
>SOJT01000169.1 GCA_004376485.1 Candidatus Aerophobota bacterium
TTTAGGTACTACCAGATCATAGCGCTCGGTGGTTATGGGAATGAACTTAAGATTAAGACACTCTGCCACTGCTTCTATACCAAGCCCAACATCTGCCTCGTCATGCAAAATTGCCAACCCCACCTCCATATGGGTAAAGACTTCCTGAGAATATCCACGGACCTTCCTTGGGCTAATACCTTCTTCTGTCAGAAGATGATCCAAGAGGAGCCGGGTTCCCGATCCTGGCTCTCTATTGACCAATCGGCAATCTCGGGAAACTAGATCCCCCACGCCCTCAAAAAAACTGCTCCGACGTGGATGACAGATGAACCCTTGGCATCTTGAGGCAAGGTGGAAGAGGAGAGTTTCTTCTTCGGGGAGGAAATCTTTTAAATAGGGAATGTTATATTCTTTGCTCTGGGGATGATAAAGATGCACGCCTGCCAGATGAGCCCGGCCCAGATGAAGAGCTCTCAGCCCTCCCAGGCTTCCTGTATTGGCAATATAGGTTAGGATCCGGGGAGCGAACGCTTTGATAAGATGAGTCTGCATCCTCTCCATAATAAGATCGTTGCTTCCAGCAATAAACAGGGCCTCAGAGTGAAGCAGCGAAGGATGAGGGGGTAGAGGGAAGGATTTCAGCTTATGAAGGGAGTTTGATTCAATCCAGTTTCGAATGAGACGCCGGGAAAAGGTCCATTTTCCTGTAATTTGAGTTCCTGGCAGGCGACCTTCTCGAACCAGACGGTAGACCATCTTCTCATTGACATTAAGATAAGCTGCCACCTCCCTGGCTGTCAGCATTTCTTTCTCCATGCTATCACCTCTTCTCTCATCTTTTAGCTAAAGAATATGGACTGAGGTAGCTTTAAAAGTAAGGTAAACTCTGGATCCAAGATTCAGGCCCATCTCTCGGAAAGACTGATTGGTAATCTCGACCCTGAATAGTTCACCTGAGTTTATCTCTAGATGAACCTTCCCCTCCCCGGATGATATCTGGATAATGACACCAGCGAAAGTATTGCGCGCACTGGAAACAAAAGGCTTTCTGGAAAGAATAATCTCATCCGGATTCACGCTAGCATGCCCTGATTCAGAATCTTTGTATTCAGAAGGAATCTGGATTCTTATCTTCCCCGTGTCAAAGTAGGTTGCCTCTGGAGAGGTGCGGATAGCTCCCTTAAAGAGATTATGCATGGCGGGAGAGACCAGGCGTCCCTCAAAGAGGGAAAAAACTCTGTCGGCTATTCGATAGGCCTGGGCGAGATTGTGAGTGGTGAGAACAACAGTAGTGCTTCGTTCCCGATTAACCTTTGCTATAATATTTTCCAGCTGGTGGATGCGTTTGGCATCGACATTGGCAGTAGGCTCATCCAGAAAAAGAACCCTGGGACTGAGAGCCAGAGCCCTGGCTAATGCCACCAGTTGAGTCTCTCCACCCGAGAGCTGGCTGGCTCCTCGCTTCTCAAAGCCGGCAAGACCTACCTCATCCAGAATATCCCCGACGATACCGAGGCGCTCTCTCTTAGGCAGCCCCCTGAGTTTAAGGGGGTATTCTATATTCTTTTCCACTGTGGTATTGAACAGATATGGATTCTGTAGAACCATGGTCATTTTTCTTTGGGCCGAAGTTCTCCAGCCGGTATCTCCATAAATAGGTTTTCCTTCAAAAAAGACTTCACCGTAGGTGGGTCGAAGCAGTAGATTCATAATATAGAGAAGGGTGGTTTTCCCCGAACCATTGGGTCCCACAAATCCATAAATCTCACCGCCCTCCAGGACTAAATGGGGAATTTGCAGAGCCTTCCTTTTCCCAAACCTCTGGATAATGTCCTGAAGCTCAAACTGCGGATAGGTCCGGGATCTCATCATCTTACTCTAACCCTCATCTGGAAAAGGTGGAGGAGAATATTTACCGAGAACACCACCAAAAGCAAAAATAGTCCCAGGGCCAGAGCAAAGCCAAATTCTCCCTTGCTGGTCTCCAGAGCAATGGCGGTGGTCATAGTTCGGGTGTAGAATCGGATATTACCTCCCAGCATCATGGCTGATCCCACCTCAGACGCTGCCCGTCCGAATCCGGCAATGACTGCTGCTAAGAGAGAATATCGCACTTCCATCAGCGCTGTCCAGGCCACCCAGATTTTTCCCGCTCCCAGAGTCTGAGCGGTCAGAATAGCTCGCCGATCAACTCCCTGAACCGCTGAGATGGTGAGAGCGGTAATAATAGGTAGTGAGAGAATAAACTCACCCATAACCATGGCTCGAGGAGTGAAGAGAAGCTCAAGGAAACCTAAGGGAGCCTGTCTTGAAAGAAGAGCATAGCCCAGAAGACCCACCACCACGGTGGGAAGTGCCATAAGGGTGTGAACAATGATAATCACTATTGCCTTTCCCTGAAAATCTTTAGAGCCGATGAGAAAACCAAGAGGAATTCCCACCAGGCTGGCCAGGGATGTTGCGGTGAGAGAAATCCTGAGGGAGCGCCCAACAATCTCCAAGATTTCAGGATCCAGGGTAAAGATAAGACGTCCAGCAGTCCCCAGAGCCTCACTCAGATAGCCCATAGGCTCCTCCCTCTCTCAATATCAAAAACACGGTAGCAGAAAGCCTCAAAAAGTCAAGCTCTAAAATAACCAAAAAGGAATTATTATTACTCATATTTACCAATCCTACCCCAAAGATGTTGACAAATTTTCGCCGCAATGATATTTTGTTAAGACCCATGAAGAAGATGATTCTACCTCTTGCCCTCACCTTAATCCTTTCCAGTGCTCCCCTAAGCCTGGCTGTGGAGAGATTGAAGATCTCCAGTACCACCAGTACCGACAATTCCGGTCTTTTCGGGGCTTTGAATCCCCCTTTTGAGGAAAGATTCAACTGCCGCGTGGATGTCATTGCAGTTGGAACGGGCAAGGCCCTGAAGATTGCCTCCAGGGGAGATGTGGATGTGGTCTTTGTTCACGCCCGTCAGGCCGAGGATAAATTTCTCGCCGACGGGTATGGCGTAAATCGAAGAGACGTTATGTACAACCATTTCGTCATAATCGGTCCGGCAGCCGATCCGGCCCGAATCCGGGGAATGAAAGATGCCAAAGAGGCCCTGAGGAGGATTTCCCAAACAGAGGCCCTCTTTATCTCGAGGGGGGACGACTCAGGAACTTATAAAAAGGAGCTAGCACTGTGGGAAAAAGCTGGTATTGTGCCCCAGGGCATTTGGTACTCGGAGGCGGGTCAGGGAATGGGGGCTGTTATTCAAATAGCCAACCAGAAACTTGCTTACACCCTGGCAGATAGGGGCAGCTACCTTGCCTACTCAGGGAAGATTAACCTACAGGTACTCTGTGAGGGGGACCCTGATCTCTTCAATCCCTACGGTATCATTGCTGTGAATCCCGCCAAATTCCCCCATGTCAACTATGTCCTGGCCATGGCCTACATCGAATGGGTTACCTCAACCCAGGGTCAAAGTATCATCCGGGAATTTGGTAAGGATAGGTTCGGACAACCTCTTTTTATCCCCATAGCTGTTCCCCAAGGAGAAGGCTCCCTTGATTGACAAAGAATTAGAGGAGCCTATAATGAGCCTAAAGCTTAAGCTGGTTACTTTAATATTAAAAATGCTGAGGAAGGAGATATGATGGAAAAAGCAGTTGTTTGTGCAAAGTGTCGGGCAAGGCTGCCTGTCAATGCCAAGTTCTGTCTACAATGCGGGGCGGAGGTTAGCGATGAGAAAAAAATCAGGAAAGAGGAATTTGTGGTCTCCGGAAGTGAACTGCTCAACCGGGTTAAAGAAATAATTCATGAAGGAAACATCAGGAGGATCGTTATAAAACAAGAGGGGAGAACCTTAATAGAAATTCCTCTTACAGTTGCGGCCATAGGAGCTCTACTTGCCCCTATCCTGGCTGCGGTGGGAGCTCTGGCAGC
>SOJT01000165.1 GCA_004376485.1 Candidatus Aerophobota bacterium
GGAAGATGAGAAGGTAGGCAGGGATGTTATCTGCACGGGAATTATAGGAAAAGAGTCTTTCGATGAGTTTGATCTTCCCAAGGCGGCCGTTATTTCTAACATAAAATCGGTGTGTTTCTTCTCACCCTCATATTTTACCATAGACTATACGCCTTCCCGTATCCTGGCCTATGTGGTAGATCGGGACCTTTTCGACCAGGAGATCTTGAGAGGTGCAACAGAGGTAGGAGTGGATGTTAGACTAGGGAAGAAGGTTGTTGGCGTCAAGATAAACAAAGATTTTGGTGAGGTTCAGGTTGAAAAGGAAGGATCACTAGAGAAGATAAGAGGTAGAGCTATGGTTCTGGCCACCGGGGTGAGCTACAAAGTTCATAAACAGTTAGGGTTCTCTCTCCCTCCTGCTTTCCTTCAGGGAACCCAGGTAGAAACAAAGGTGAAAGACATAAGGAACACCGAGATATATTTTGGGAGGCACATTGCACCCGGCTCCTTCGCCTGGATAGTACCGCTGAACAACTCTCAGGCCAGGGTAGGAGCTTTAAGTCGAAACAAGGGAGTTTCTTACCTTAAGAATTTCCTTAGAGAGACTCTCAAGGATAGAGTTGAGGGGATTCCAGAAGTCATGCTTAAGCCTATAGCCTATGGTCCCATTTCAAGAAGTGCAAAGGACAGGATCCTGGCAGTGGGGGAGGCAGCAGGACAGGTCAAAACTACCACTGGCGGAGGCATTATCTATGGACTTATCTGTTCCGAGATAGCTACGGGAGTGCTTAAGAGAGCCTTCCACAAAGGAGATTTGAGTTATCGTCAACTGAGTGAGTATGAAAGACTCTGGAAGTCAAAGCTGGGAAAGGAACTTAGAATGGGAAAGCTTGCCAGGAAAATCTTGGGGAGACTTACAGATAAGCAGATAGATAGGATCTTTAAGTTTGTTGGAGAAAGGCCAAAAGTAAAAGAGCTTATGGAAAGGAAGGTTAAGTTCGACTATCACGGAGATTTGATTTCCTTGGGACTAAAACTTCTCAAGGGATTCATCTGGGGTTAAGGAGAAAGACGACCTGCAGCAAATGGACCAGGCACTTGAAATTCTGAAAAGGGGAGGAGAGAAGTTAGGACTTTCCTTTTCTTCTGAGCAAATAGAGAAGTTCTCCATCTATCTTGAAGAGCTTAAGAGATGGAACAAGAAGCTGAATCTTACCGGCCTAAAGAAAGATGAGGAAATAGTAGTTAAGCACTTTCTCGATTCTCTTAGCTGTATACAACTGATAGAGGACTTTGATAGCAAGATGATAGATGTAGGAACAGGGGCTGGTTTTCCCTCCCTTCCTTTAAAGATCTACCAGCCCGAGATTCAACTGACCCTCCTGGAATCTACCCAAAAAAAAGTGACCTTCCTTGAATACCTGGTTAAGGCACTTAAGTTAAAAAAAGTGAGGGTCATTTGGTCTCGAGCTGAAGAGTGGGCCCAGGGGGAAGAGCGGGAAAGCTACCATTATGTAGTCTGTCGTGCCCTGGCTAGCTTGAGGGTGAGCCTGGAGTACACCCTTCCTTTTCTCAAAATTGGGGGCTGTCTCATTGTTCAGAAGGGACCGAAGGCGAAGGAAGAGGTCAAAGCGAGTTCTAAGGCTTTATCTATATTGGGGGGTAGGGTGGATCGAATCCTCCATTTTAAGCTCCCTTTGAGCGGGGACGAGAGATATCTTCTGCGCATTAAAAAGGTTCAGGCTACCCCTCCAGGCTATCCCCGCCGGGTGGGTATTCCTTCAAAAAGACCGCTGTAGGAAGGAGAAAGGGCTAATGGAGAAGAAAGGAATTCTTTATCCCGTAGGGACTCCTATTGGCAATTTAAAGGATATAACCTTGAGAGCTCTTGAGATTCTTAAAGGAGTTGATCTTATTGCTTCTGAGGATACCCGACATACCCGTAAGCTCCTTTCCCACTATGATATTCATATTCCCCTGACCAGCTTTAGTGAGCACAATGAGATGAGGAGGGTCCCTTACCTTATAAGACGCCTGAAAGATGGAGCAAATGTTGCCCTGGTGAGCAAGGCAGGGATGCCGGGAATCTCTGACCCTGGATACTCTTTGATAAAAGAGGCGGTAAAGGAGGGAATTACCATAGTTCCCATTCCGGGCCCTACTGCCTTAATTGTTGGCCTGGTAGCTTCAGGTCTTCCTACTCACAGTTTTGTTTTTGAGGGGTTTTTAGGGAGAAAGAAAGGTAATCGGATAAAAAAACTTACCCGGCTAAAAGAGGAAGAGAGAACCATAATCATTTACGAGGCACCTCATCGGGTAAGGAGCGTTCTCTCCGAGATTCGGGAGGTACTGGGGGATCGTCAGATGGTGATAGGAAGGGAACTTACCAAGAAGTTTGAGGAGATACTAAGGGGAAGGGTAAGCGAGATAGAAAAAATTCTGGAGAAGAAAAAGCCTCGAGGGGAGTTTACCCTGGTAATCCAGGGGAAAAGGTATAAATGAGAAAGTTAGGTCTGTCTGTCCTGTGAAATCACTTTCCCCCGCAAGGAAAGAATGGGAAGAGGAAGAAGCTGTAGGTATTATAGACTGCTTGACTATCAAATAAGAAGGTGTTACGTTCTCATAGGAGGTGTAAATATGAGTTTCACTCTCAAGCCGGCGATAAAGGACAATTTTATCGACAGAGAGCCCTTGCTAGATGAGATGATTACCACGTTAACAAATAGAAAAATCGATATGGGATTCGCTTTGATCGGTCCGCGCCGGGTAGGTAAGACGTCCATCTTAAGGGAAATTACTCATCGCCTGGCTAATAGAAAAGATGTGGTGGTCGTCTATTTTTGCCTCTGGGATCTGGTAGAGAATAATTTGCGAGAGTTCTCTCGTCAGTTGATTAAAACCCTACTAGTTGGATTTAGAGGCAGAATTTCAGTTAAGTACAAGTTGAAAAGGTTACTCCAGGTTCCCGTAGAGACAATTTATGAATTCTTGAAGGCGACTGGTATCTCCCTAAGAATTCTCGATGAAATAGAAATTGAATTGAGACGTAAAGACAGACCTTTAGATGCCAATATGTTAGTGGAAAGGATATTTGCTTTAACTGAAGAGTTGGGACGAGAGTACAGGGTGCGGGTAATTTTAATCATTGACGAATTTCCTAGCCTCATTGATTTAACTAATGGAAAGAAATTAGGAGAGGGAGTTATCAGAAAGATCAGGACTGTTCACGAAACTCTGGAAAATACTGTGCTTTGCATCTCTGGATCGATAAGAAAAACGATGGAGATAGTTGCCCTCTCCTCTTCTTCTGCATTCTACAGGCAGTTCATCATTAAGAGGATTGAGCCGTTTGATGAGTTACTGAGCGGGCAGTTACTTGAGAAAAACCTGAAGCGAAGAATAACTAGTTCGGCAATTGAAGCAGCCTATAATTTAACCAAAGGAATACCATTTTATCTTCAGTTATTAGGCAGGCAGTTAGAAAGGACAGATGTTGAACCAATTAATAAAGAGGTAATAGAAAGAGTTTTTGAGGAAATACTCACAGAAGAAGGCGATATAATCTTTAGCGAGGAGTTTTATAGATTGAGTGACAGGGAACGGGCAACCTTGCGGGCTATGGCGGGGATGGAGAAAAGTAAATTAAATGAAATTTCCCGGAGGTTAGAAGAGGGAGCAAACGTGGTAAGTAAGTATTTAGCATATCTAATAATTAAGGGGATGGTCAGAAAGGAAGAAAGAGGCGTGTATAAGATTGCCGATCCTGTCTTTAGCAGTTGGTTGAAAGAAAAATTTCGATAAAAAAATCGTCGATAAATTTATCGATTTTGTCGATATTGTCTATAATGAGTAATCCATTTGTCTTCGGAGTGCCGGTTGAGAGAGTGAACTTTACCGATCCAGGAACTCTTGAGGGTG
>SOJT01000158.1 GCA_004376485.1 Candidatus Aerophobota bacterium
CACTACTTTCATTTATCACCTCTCATCTTTCTCATCCCTGGAGCTTTTTTCCTGATTAGTCCCGATCTAATTTCTTGAGTCTCTTCGCTCTCTGGGGACAGGACTCTAGGCTCTTAATAAATTCTATCAACTTTTTCAGAGCAGTCGAACTGATAGTATGCTCCATTTTGCAAGCATCCTCTTCGGCGGCCCTCGGATCTATCCTCAGGATCTGATTCAAGAACTTGAAGAGGGTCTGGTGGCGAGAGTAGATTTCTTTGGCTATACAGTTGCCTTTCTGGGTCAACTCCACATAGCCGTACTTCTCATGTCTTATCAACCCATCTTTGGCCAAGGTCTTCAAGGCTTCGGTTACGCTCGGCATTTTCACATTGAGCTGGCGGGCAATGTTCTTTACCCTCACCACCTCATCTTTTTTCCCCAGTTGGCCAATGACTTCCAGGTAATCCTCCATGGTTGGGGTTATTTCTTTGGCCATCAAGATTCCTCCTCTTTTAAGGCTAAGCAAAGAAACTAAATAGGAAGTGGAGCAGTCCTCCCACACCAAAGGCAAATATTAACATGATAGTGGTACTCTTCAGGGTATCTCTTATTCCCAGTTCCTTTAAGAATACCATAAAGGTCGCTGCACAGGGAAAATAGATAACCAGAATTGTCACGGTAGTAACTATCTGGTAAATATTCATCACATTTGCATCGCGCAGGGGAGCAAGAAGACCGGTAGCTACATCCTTTCTTAAGAAACCTATTATCAAGGGATAGATCGCTTCTTCCGGTAGACCTAACCACCATCCCAGGAGAGGACTGGAAACTCGGGACATAAGCTCTGTTATGCCGAGAGCATATAAGACATTAACAATGATGATTCCCACAAATACCCAGGGGATCGCCTCTAATAGAAACTGTCCTGTCCTGAGGCGCGTTTTCATTAATAGATTAGAAAGCCGAGGCATTCTGTAAGGAGGAATCTCTATAGCAATTTCGGGAGCCTCTCCTCTCATTAACTTATTCAGCAGGACCCCTATACCGATAAAGATACTCATTAAAATGAAGTAAATCAGCGCCACCCAGCCCAGGCCAAAGGGACCCACAATATTTAGAATCACTGCTGTCTGAGCCATGCAGGGGATAGATACTCCCAGCATAGTCAGCATCATAAACCTTTGCTTATGGGTACTGAAGGCTCTGGTAGCCATGACTCCGGGAATATTACAGCCAAAGCCCAGGATAACAGGCACAATGGAATATCCATGCAGACCCATTCTGTGGAATACAGTGTCCACCAGGACAGCTAACCTGGGAAGATAACCTAAATCCTCCAAAAGGGTAAGAATAATGTAAAATACCAAAACTGCTGGTAAGACGATGCCAATGGGAACGAAGACTCCTGTGGTGAGAACGCCAAAAGATTCTAAATAACCAGTTCCTGTAGCTCCAAGCAACATATCGTGCATGAAGCCAGTGGGAAATACCGGCTCGAGGACAGAGCGAATGAATCCATCATAAGGACCCTCGAAGAAGGGAACCATAACTCTATCAGTAATAAAACCAGCCACCATAATGAAAAGATTGAACATCCCCCAGAGGACTCCCACGGCAATGGGAAGACCGGTGAGGGGCTTTACCGTGGCATCCCCCAACTTTTCCAGAAGGGTAGGGTGCCGATGGTGAACCTGCTGGGTTAGGCTGGCAATGGATCCGGCTTGACCGAATCTTGCCTTAAGCATAATGAGCTCTATGGGTTCCCTATGGTCCTTCTCCACCTCTCTTATGCTTTCCTTAAGAATATGGGATGGTATTTTCTTCCTGAAATCCTTATTTCCCTCCAGACCAAGAATTACTTGCCATCGTGGGAGATTAGTTCTTTCCTCAATGCTCTTGATAGCCTTCTCCACACGTGGTTCAAACTGTATTTCCATCGACCACCCTCTCCTTAACGATCTTTCCAATTGCCCCTCTTAGTTCCTGAACTCCTTCTCCAGATATAGCCACGCTGCTAACTACTGGGGCCGCTAAAGCCTCGGCTAGAGCATCTTTATTAATATCAATCCCTCTCTCCCTGGCCAGGTCGATCATATTCAGATTCACAATGATAGGAATAGGTAGGTCTAAGAGCTGCAAGGTAAGATAGAGATTACGTTCCAGGCTAGTGGCATCCACCACATCCACAATAAGGTGGTTTTTCTCCTTCATCAAGATATTCACTGCCACCTCCTCAGCTTTATCAGAGGGATTAAGAGAATAGGTACCCGGGACATCAATAATCCTTACCTTTGTCCCATCCACCATCATACTCCCTTCCAAGAATTCAATGGTTGTTCCCGGGTAATTAGAGATCACGACCTTTATTCCCGTCAGACGATTGAAAATGACGCTCTTACCCACATTGGGGTTCCCCATCAAGAGTATTCTCATGGCTCTACCTTCCTGATAATTATTCTAGCAGCCATTCCTCGACCGATAGCCACCCTTGCTCTCTCTACTTCCACCATGATTGGTCCCCCCATAGGCTGGCTGGTTATTTTACGCAAGACCTTACCTGGTCGGATCCCCAGAGAAGATAGATGCCGCTGCATACCCCATCCACCCTGGAGTTCAATCACTTGAGCCTTCCTGCCTACGGGTAAATCTACAAGAGTCCCCATCTTGTTTTTTCCTCTGACTTAAATTAGGCAACCCTATCTTTATTAGGCAACCCTAACATATTTTATTATAAAAAAGAGCTTTGTCAAGACCCTGATGTTAACTCCATTAAGTACCTTCTTGCTCTTGGATACAGATTGGTAGTAGGCTCATCCAGGATTAGAATCTCGACTGGTAGGCAGAGGAACCGATGAGATTTACTTTGGAATTGGGTCTCTATGCCGCAAGAGATAAAGGTAGCTCTAGGCCGTGGGACTCCATGAGTGATTTATTACTCAAGACCCCTCTCGCATCTCCATTAGCCACTATTTCCCCTTCATCTAAGAGAATAACCCTTTGGCAAATTTCTAGAATTAATTCCAAATCATGGCCAGCAACTATCTTGGTCAGATTAAGATTTTTAAGCAACTCTATTAAATGCCTTCTTGCTCGAGGATCCAGATTGCTGGTGGGCTCATCCAGGATTAGAATCTCCGGCTGCATTGACAGGACGGTAGCCAGAGAAATTCTTTTCTTTTCCCCAAAACTCAAATGATGAGAGCATCTTTTCTCATAACCTTCCATCCTGATTCCCTTTAATGCTTCTTTTACCTTTGCCCTCACTTTTTCCTCAGGATAGTCTGCATTTATTGGACCAAAGGCAACATCATCAAAAACTGTGGGCATAAAGAGTTGATCATCTGGTTCCTGGAAGACTATGGCTACTTTTTGTCTCACTTTTATGAGATTTTTCTCCTCTACCTTCATTCCCAGAACTTCAACTGAGCTCTGCTGTCCCTTAAGAATCCCATTTAAGTGAAGAAGAAGGGTAGATTTACCTGCGCCATTAGGTCCGATCAGGCCAACGGATTCGCCTTTAAGGATATCTAAATCTATCCCCTTAAGGGCTTTGGTGCCGTCTGGATAAACATATTCAAGATTTCTTACTCTTATAGCCTTGCTCATCCCATCCATCCTGAAAGACTTAACATAATTGCCCCTGTTATAGCGAGAGCGGCCTTAAAAAAATCCTTCCCGCAGAGGGTGAGGTCATCCAGTGTCTTTAGCCTACCACTATAGCCCCTGGAAACCATAGCATCCCTGATGCGTTCCGTCCTTTCAAAACTTCTAACCAACAACATCCCCACCAAATTCCCCGTGGTTTTTAAGGTGAAAAGATTTGTTTTCCTCACCCAACCACGGGAGTTGGCAGCCATAAATATTCTTTTTTCCTCATCCAGGAAAAGAAAGATGTATCGGTAGGTGAACA
>SOJT01000126.1 GCA_004376485.1 Candidatus Aerophobota bacterium
TATGTGGTAGCGCTCAAATTCCGAGAGCCACTTTTTGAGCGTAGTATGAAAATCAAATAGCTCAAAATCCGGGAGCTTAAGTCTTTTTCGGCGCTCCCTTATCTGTTTTTCCCCCAGTCCTCTCTCCTTCCCCATATCCTCCATCATTTCCCTGGTGATAAGGTGCAGGTGAGCGTCCACAACTCTCATCTTGAGTTCCTTTTCTTGTAGAGGACCTTCAGGAGATCTTTCAGGCAGAGGGTATTGATAACATCGGCTGACTCCAGCCATCCCCGCCGGGCGGTGATGACTCCGAATGAGATGAGATCCAGCCCCCCCATATTATGAGCATCGGTGGAGATGACCATCTTTACCCCTCTTTCCTTGGCTTCCCGGATCCAGATATCGGTCAAATCCAATCTTTGCGGCTGAGCATTTATCTCCAGCCAGATATCTTTCTCTTTGGCTACTTCCAGCACCTTGTCCAGATCAATGGCGTAGGGGTCTCTTTCCCCCAGGAGACGACCGGTAGGATGAGCGAAGATGCGGAAATTTGGATTTTGCATGGCCTTAATCACCCGGGTAGTTATAGTCTCCCTATCCTGTTTGAAACCTGTATGCAGAGCAGCTATAACAATATCGAGCTCCCTGAGAACTTCATCCGAATAATCCAGAGTTCCGTCCTTCTTGATATCTACTTCACTTCCGGTGAGAACCCTGAAGTCCTCAAAATGAGAATTCATCTGTCTTATTTCCTTTATCTGGGCCAAAAGATCCTCTTCACTCAAACCTCCCCCTACCTTAAGGGAAACTGAATGTTCAGTAATGGCCAGGTACTGATATCCTTTTTCCTGAGCCTTTTCCACGAGCTCCTCAATGGACGCACTACCGTCACTGGCCCGAGTGTGCAGGTGCAGATCCCCCTTGATTTCCTCCTCCCTGATGAGCTGGGGAAGTCGGCTCTCCTCGGCTGCTTCCACTTCTCCTCTGTCTTCCCTGAGCTCAGGAGGTACAAAGGTAAGATCCAGGCAGGCGTAGACTTCTTCCTCGCCCCTTCCCCCTATTTTTCCCCCGTCCTGAGTAAATACTCCGTATTCGTTGATCTTTAAGCCGCGTCTTACAGCCCTCTCTCTCAAGCTTATATTGTGGGCTTTGGAGCCGGTGAAATATTGAAGGGCAGCGCCAAAAGACTCTGGTGAGACCACCCTCAGATCCATCTGCAGTCCTTGATGGGTTAAGATACTGGATTTAGTTTCCCCTTTGGCCAGAACCTCTCTTACACAGGATAGATTTGTGAAAACCTCCATAACCGGATGAGAACTGCTAGAGGAAACCAGAATATCTATATCCCCTATGGTCTCTTTGCCTCGACGAAGACTACCTGCAGGTGAAATTCTTTCAATCCAGGAAGAAGCCTTTTCCTTTAACTCTTCCTTTACCTCATCTACCAGAGGCAGGGCTTTCCCCAGAAGAATCCTGGCTCGGGAGGTGCGATAAAGCCTTATCCCCCGCAGGATATTCTCTTCTGTCTTAGTTCCCATACCTGGTAGGTGCTGTAGTTTATGAGACTTAACACATTTCTCTAACTCTTCAATACTCTTAACTTTTGCCTCCTCATAGAGGAGCTTGGCCGTTTTCGGCCCCACTTCAGGAATAGAAAGAAGCTCTCTTACTCCGGCTGGGATCTCTTTTTTCAGTTCCTCATAGGCGGGAAGTCTACCTGTATTAAGGAGCGTGCTGATCTTCTCACGCATCCCTTTGCCCAGGCCGGAGATCTTTTCTAGCTTGCCCTCTTTATGAAGATCCTGAAGGTCCCCGGAGAGATGTTCCAGGACATCAGCAGCTTTCTCGTAAGCTCTTACCCGGAATGGATTCTCCCCTTTAATGGCCAAAAGATCGGCCATTTCCCTGAATATTTGGGCTACCTTGCCTGAATCAGCTCTCAACAGAGTCTCTCACTTTAACATGAAAATATCCAAAATTTGGTAGGTTCCTTGAGAAAGATAAAATCGAGCTTTAGGAGAGCTTAAAAAAACTTCTCTTCCAGAAGAGAAGACTATCCCCGAGCCTCACAGTCCTCTTTTTCTAGTGTTTCCCACACTTTCTTTACCTGCTTTCGGGTCTCCTCTTCCCTGCCATCGTTTCTAATAATAAAGTCTGCCTGGCGGATTTTCTCCTCCTGGGGGAGCTGAACTCCTATGACTCCTCTAATCTCCTGAGGTGTAAAATCAGTGCCCTTCTTTATCCTTCGCAGTTGAGTCTGGCGCGAGGAGGTTACTACTAAGATCTTGTCCACTAAGCATTCCCATCCTGCTTCCAAAAGTAGAGCTGCCTCCAGTAAGATAATACCATCATCACAGGCTTTAATATTCTTTTTCACCTCCTTCAAGATGAGAGGATGAAGGAGTGAATCGAGCTGCTCTAGACTTTTCTTATCACTAAAGACTATTTCTCTCAAGTTCTTTCTCTTAATACAGCCACCCTCATCGAGAATGGATGAGCTAAAAATTCGAGTAAGCCTGTTTTTTACTTTTTTCTCTTGCAAAAGAAGATGCCCTATCTCATCAGCGGAGATGAGCTTAGCTCCCAGAGTCTCAAACATTCTGGCCGCTGTGGTTTTACCACAACCGATATTTCCGGTGATCCCTATAACTCTTTTTTTGTGCCATTCCTCAAGAACAGCTTTTGCTTTTTTAAGAGCCATACCTCGATGACTAATCTCATTTTTCAGCCCGGGCGACATCTCGGCGAAGGTTTCATTGTACCCCAGGGGCTGGAAAATCGGATCGTAGCCAAATCCTTGCCTGCCCTTAATCTCCTCAGTAATCCTTCCTTCGCAGATTCCCTCCACCACCTTTCGTCTCCCATAGGCATTGCTGATAGCTACAACACAGCGAAATTTTGCCTTGCGCCTGTGAGGAGGAACTCCCTCAAGAAGAGAAAGAACTTTCCGATTATTGTCCTTATAAGAAGCACCTTCGCCGGCAAAGCGAGAAGAGAAAACACCGGGAGCTCCTTTTAAGGCTTCGACCTCCAGCCCGGAGTCATCGGCTAGAGCCAGCTTCTTGCTGAAACGGGCCACTGTCCAGGCCTTGGTCAAAGCATTGCCCCGCAGGGTGTATTTGTCTTCCACTACCTCGGGAAAACCAGAGAAATCCTTAAAGGTTAAAACTCTAGTATTTAGATTCTTTAGAATCTGCTTGATTTCCCTTATTTTATCCCGATTCCGGGTAGCTAAGACCAGCTCCATTCCTCTTCCCCTATGACTTTCTTCTGTATTTCGGTGAGCTTCCTGATCCCTGTCTCGGCCAGATCAAGGAGTTCGTCCAGGATTTTGCGAGAGAAGATTTTCTCTTCCCCGGTTACCTGAACCTCAACCAGCTCTCCCTTGCCACTCATGACCACATTCATATCCACGCTGGCCTGTGAGTCCTCATGAAAAGATAGATCCAAGAGTTCTTCCTCCTCTTTAAGACCTGTACTCACAGCAGCCAGGGAATCTTTGATGATGGAATCTTTCAGTATACCCTTTTCCCTGAGCCACCTATCCACATCCACCAGAGCAATAAAAGATCCGGTAATAGAGGCGCACCGAGTCCCCCCGTCTGCTTGAATAACGTCGCAATCAACCCAGATGGTTCGCTCTCCCAATCCTGCTAAGTCCACCACTGCCCTTAGAGATCGGCCTATCAATCTTTGTATCTCGTAAGACCTGCCCCGGCGTCTTTCCCTATCCCGGAGTATCCGGGTAGGACTGGAGTAAGGCAGCATGCTATACTCAGCAGTAATCCATCCTTTGCTGCTTCCCCGCAAGAATGGAGGAATACCTTCTTCCACCATAGCCGCACAAACCACCTTTGTATCCCCTAAGGATATAAGAGCTGAGCCCTGGGCATACTTTACAAAATT
>SOJT01000102.1 GCA_004376485.1 Candidatus Aerophobota bacterium
GTTTTTTACAGTTTTCCCTGGTAATAACGCTTGATACCCTTAACTATTCCCAAAGCAATCTTTTCTCTGAAATCTTTTTTTCTTAGCATTGTCTCTTCCGAGGCGTTGGAAAGAAATCCTATCTCCACTAAAATAGCCGGCATGGCGGCTCCTCTTAACACATAAAACCCGGCCGATTTCACTCCTCTGTCCTCCCCATCTGTTGTTTGAACCAACTCTTTCTGCACTGTATGAGCCAGGTCATTACTCTCGCTTCGATACGCATTCTGGATAAGATCCCAGATAATGAGTTTGGCTTCATCGGGAATATTTTCCGATCCCAGAGGCTTATTTTCTCTGGCTGCCACCTCCTCGGCTCCTTCTCCATAGGAATATCGCGAGTTAAAGAAAGTTTCCACTCCCTTAGCATGACGCCTATAACCAGAATTAGCGTGAATACTGATGAACATATCTGCCCCCAGTTGGTTGGCTATCTCCGTTCTTCGATCCAGAGAAAGATACTGGTCGGTGTTTCTTGTCAAATATACCCTTATTCCCGCTTCATTCCTCAAGAGCCTGGCCACCTCTTTAGCCACCTGAAGAGTTACTTCTTTCTCCTTAAGTCCGGTACTGCGGCCAATAGCTCCTGGATCTTTCCCCCCGTGTCCGGGATCAAGAACAATGGTGTAGATAGTCTTTTCTTTCTTTGGGGGCGGAGCAGTGGAAGGGAACTCCTCTTCTCTAATTATGGGAGAGTCTTTCTCTTTAAGAATGGCAGCAACCAGATCCTCCTCCGGACCTCGAATCTCTATGAGGAGACGAGAGGGATCACTGGAAAGGTCAACACTGGAGGTAACATTAGATAGGTTAAGATCCAGAACCACCCTCACTACCCCTTTTGACTCCTGATCCAGCCGAATGCTCTCAACAAATCTATCTCCAACCTTAATCTCTCTGGATAAGGAGATCAGGCTCGCAGGATAAAGATTAACCAGCAGTCTAGGAGGATGGTGTAGATCTTTGACCACATACCCTGTTTCAGGAGATACTTCTATGAACACCCGGGTATAGTCAGAATGAGACTCATAAGTTACCTTACCCACTTCATATTGTATCTGGGCCTGGGTGAGGGGAACAAAAAGAAATAAAAGTAAGCTAAGTCCTACCAGCAGTGCACCAAGTTTTCTCATTGTTCTTTCTGAAGAATAGAGAAGATGCGTCCCTCTACTAAGTTTTTGAGGTCTGGGCTATCTTCCTCTCAAATCCCAATTTTTCCCTTATCTTTTTTTCAAGCTCCTCCCTTAGGCCGCTGTTCTTCTCATCTTTGAGAAACTCACGAGTATTTTCTTTCCCCTGACCTAATTGAGTTTTCCCGTAGGAAAACCAGGCACCAGATTTCTCAATAATCCCCAGATCTACTCCTACATCCAGAATGCTGCCTTCTTGTGAAATTCCCTCTCCAAAAAGAAGATCAAATTCGGCTTTCCGAAAAGGAGGAGCAAGTTTGTTCTTAACCACGGTTACCCGAATTCGATTACCTATGTTTTCTTCACCCTTGGTCAAAGAAGCCTTTCGCCTCATATCCATCCTTACCGAAGCGTAAAACTTTAAGGCTCTGCCTCCAGGAGTGACTTCTGGATTGCCAAAAATAATTCCTATCTTCATCCTGAGCTGATTAATGAAAATGGTGCAGGTTTTAGAATTGCTTATGACCGCGGTGAGTTTACGAAGAGCCTGAGACATTAGCCTTGCCTGAAGTCCTATGTGAGCATCACCCATTTCTCCTTCTAGCTCAGCCCGGGGAACCAGGGCAGCCACTGAGTCAATGATAACTAAGTCTACGGCACTACTCCGCACCAGGAGCTCAGCTATCTGAAGAGCCTCTTCCCCCGAATCTGGCTGTGAAATAAGGAGATTTTCCGTATCCAACCCCAAATTCTCAGCATAGCTGGGATCCAGGGCATGTTCAACATCGATGAAGGCTACCATTCCACCTTTCTTCTGGGCTTCGGCGGCGATATGCAGGGCCAGGGTAGTTTTACCGCAGCCCTCAGGACCAAACAGTTCCACCACCCTTCCTCTAGGAACTCCTCCAATTCCTAAGGCTGCATCCAGAGCAATGCTTCCTGTGGGAATGACCTGTACATCCATGCGAGCAGCCCTCTCTCCCAGCATCATCAGTGAACCCTTGCCAAACTGGTGTTCTATCTGACGTCTGGCTACCTCCAGAGCTTTTAGTTTTTCTTCCTTCATCATCTATCTCCCTTTAAATAGATTTTACCAAGACTCGTATAAATGGCGCCTTTGGGAGTGAGTTGACTTCGCATTATAGTGATGTCTTTCACTTCCATTTTCCCGGCGTCTGTTTCCATCTCCTTCTGGATGAGCTCCCTTAATCTCTCCCTCTCTTTAAGAAACTTAACCCTTCCCAGAGTGAGATGAGCTTTCCATTTCCTCTTTTCTCTCACGAATCCTTCTCTGGCCAGAGCTTCTTCCAACCAAGCTGCCAGCTTCTCCAGCTCGCCAGAGGTATCCCTGGCCCCTATCCATATAACTCTAGGAGATGAAAATCCGGGAAACACCCCCATCCCTTTTACCTCTATTTTGAAAGGAGAAACTCTCTCTCCTAGCTCCCTGGTAATCTGGTGAACTTTTTCTAATTTTTCCTCTTCTATTTCTCCCAGGAACTTCAAGGTAAGATGAACTGAGGAAGACTCAACCCACTTTATCTTATCCTGGATGACTCTAAGTCTACTCTGGATCCTGGCTATTTTTTCCTTGATTGAGCTTTCCAGCTCAATAGCTATGAATACCCTCACTTTGCCTTACCCTACATCATCCCCCCAGGCTGTCAAGCACATCTCGGGAAGAAATTTATAAAGCATCTAGTTTTGCCCCCTCGTCTCCGCTTAGATAGTACCGTATTTCCCCTTCCTGTCAAATCGCTTTCTTGCTAGTCCACATAATTTCTGCTATAATAACTTATCTACCAGCCATTGAGAGAAGAAAATGAGGAAAATAAACGAGACAGAAATTAAGGGAAAAGACCTTGAGCCTATTTTTGAATTAAAGAAAAGATTAAAGGAAGAATTTCCTGATGTTGGAATAATATTATATGGCTCTAAGGTAAGGGGAGACGATGAAGAGTTTTCGGATATAGATTTATTAATATTGCTTGATGGTGAAATAAATAGCAAATTAAAGGAGAAGGTAATAGGTATTGCTTATGATGTAGAACTGAAATATGATGTAGTTTTCAGTATTATTGTTGAAAATAGAGAGTTTTGGAATTCCCCTTTAGCAGAAACAATGCCACTTCACTGGAATATAGATAAAGAAGGGGTTCTATTGTGAAACAAAAATCTAGAAATCTAGTAAAATACAGATTAAAAAGGGCCAGAGAGACCTTATTAGACGCCCAAAAATACTTTAAAGATGCTACCTTGAATTCTACCGTAAATAGAATCTATTATGCCATGTTCTATGCTGTTAACGGATTATTGATATCAAAAGGACTGTCTTCTTCTAAACACAGCGGCGTACGTGCACTTTTCAACAAAGAATTTATAAATAAAGGTACAGTAGAAAAAAATTGGGGGAAGTTCTATTCTGAAATGTCCAACAACAGACAAGAGGGAGATTATGCTGATTATACCGAGTTTAAGAGAGAAGATGTAGAAAAATGGCTTAGCAAAGCAGAAGAATTTGTGAAAAGAATAGAAGAGATTACAATAGGAATCCTTGAGGCGAAATAGCCTTTACTGTCTTGACTATAAACTGTGCTACTTTACAGCTGTGTCCAGGCTCAGGTCAATGGGGTCAATTCTTTCTATCCCTTTGATCTCATCAAAGTGAG
>SOJT01000132.1 GCA_004376485.1 Candidatus Aerophobota bacterium
CGGATAATTTCAAGAAGGAAAATGGTATTGACCTGAGAGAAGATAGAATGGCGCTTCAGAGGCTAAAAGAAGCGGCAGAGAAGGCAAAATGCGAGCTCTCATCGACCAAAGAGACCCAGATAAACCTTCCCTTCATTACTGCTGATGCTGCAGGACCAAAGCATCTCAATATTAATCTAAGTAGGGCTAAGCTGGAGCAGCTGGTGGAAAGTTTGATTCAACGCACCGTTAGGCCCTGTGAGAAGGCTTTAGCTGATGCTAAGCTAAAACCTAAGGATATTCAGGAGGTGGTTCTGGTAGGAGGGATGACCCGGATGCCCAAGGTCCAGGAAACGGTGAAGAATCTCTTTGGAAGAGAACCTCACAAAGGTGTTAACCCTGATGAAGTAGTAGCGGTAGGAGCGGCTGTTCAGGCGGGAATTATGGCAGGAGAAGTGAAAGAGCTCCTCCTTCTGGACATAACTCCCCTATCTTTAGGAATAGAAACTCTGGGGGCTGTTTTTACCAAGCTCATAGAAAGGAATACCACCATTCCCACCAGGAAGAGTAAGGTTTTCACCACCGCTGCTGATAGCCAGACAGCCGTAGATATCCACGTGCTGCAAGGGGAACGTCCCATGGCTGCTGACAATAGAACTCTGGGTAGATTCCAGCTTATTGGAATTCCGCCTGCCCCTCGAGGCATCCCGCAGATAGAAGTTACCTTCCATATAGATGCTAATGGAATCGTTAATGTTTCGGCTAAAGATAAGGGGACGGGTAAAGAGCAGACTATTACTATCAGGGATTCAGGAGTTCTCTCAGAGAAAGAGAGAGAGAAGATGGTCAAGGAGGCTGAGGAACACGCCGAGGAGGATAAGAAGAGGCGCGAAGAAATAGATGTCAAGAATGAGGCTGATAATATTATCTATGCCACAGAAAAGGCTCTTAAGGATTACGGAGACAAGGTCAGCCCCGCTGAGAAAAAGAACATTGAGGATGCTCTGGGTGAGCTGAAGGAAGCGGTCAAGAAAGGTGATACTGGCCAGATCAAGGAGAAAATAAAGAAGGTAGCAGAGGTCTCTCAGAAACTGGGTCAGGCAGTGTATCAGCAGGCGGCGAAAGAAGCCCCGAAAGAAGAGCCCAAGGAGGAAGGCAAGGAAGAGAAAAAAAAGGGACAAGAGGGAGAAGACGTTACCGACGCTGACTATGAGGTAGAAAAGTAGTCTTGAGGTAAAGTTCAGTGGCTAAGAGAGATTATTACGAAATTTTAGGAATTTCCCGCTCTGCTTCTGCGGAGGAAATAAAAAGGGCTTATCGCAAACTCGCCCTGAGGTATCATCCGGACAAAAATCCAGATAACTCAAAAGAAGCGGAGGAGAAGTTCAAGGAGGTATCGGAAGCCTACAAGGTTCTCTCAGATTCTGAGAAGAGGCAGATTTATGATCAGTACGGACATGCGGGACTGGAAGCCGAGATCGGAGCAGGAGCAGGATTCGGTGGTTTTGAATTTGACCCTTTCAAGATTTTTGAGGAAGTTTTTAGCAGAGGATCTTTTGGAGGCGATTCTTTCGGAGATTTCTTTGGCCGAAGATCCCAAACTAGAGCGAGAGAAGCCGAGCCGGGGCGGGATCTTCGTTATGGCCTAGAGATTTCCTTTGAGGAGGCCGCTTTCGGAGTGGAGAAGAACGTCCAGATTCCCCGCTATGAGGTTTGTTCAACCTGCAGGGGTAGCGGCATCAAGCCAGGGTCTCAGCCTCATACCTGTCCCACCTGTGAGGGAAGCGGCTACGTAGCAATGAGCCAGGGATTTTTCTCCATGACCCGCACCTGCACTCAGTGTCAGGGACGGGGCACCATTATAAAAGATCCATGTCGAGACTGTCGGGGTACGGGCAGAATTCGGAGAACTCGCAGGGTTAAGGTGAAGATTCCCCCCGGAGTGGATCATGGATCGAGGCTCCGGCTAGCTGGAGAGGGGGAAGCGGGCTTCAGAGGAGGTCCCCCGGGAGATCTCTATATCAGTCTTCGGCTAAGATCCCATCCCATATTTAAGAGGGATGGGAATAAGATTATCTGTGAGGTTCCCATCAGTTTCACCCAGGCCGCCTTAGGATCCCAGATAAAAGTTCCCACCTTAAATGGAGGGGTGAGACTTAAGATCCCTCCCGGCACTCAAACCAACAAAATTTTCCGTCTCAAGGGCCAAGGGATTCCTTATCTTCGCTCTTCCGGCCGGGGAGACCAGTGGGTAAGGGTAATTGTGGAGACCCCGGTCAATTTGACTGGTGAGCAAAGGGAACTCTTGATGAAATTTCAGGAGCTTAGCCAGGACCATGAGCAGCCTCGCATCAGGGAGTTTCTTGGCAAGATAAGGCAGATACTCGGCAAGTAAATCCTTTCCTTGATAGTGCCAGGAAATATTATCACTTAGAAGATAATCCAATGATTATTCTAGATCTTACCCTCGAGAGTAGGGCAGCAAAAGGACAATTGTGATGACTATACCCAAAGTTGCTTTAGCCACTTTAGGCTGCAAGGTAAATCAATATGAAACTCAGGTTCTGCGGGAACACCTTCTTCAGGCTGGTTTTCGAGAGGTTCCTTTTAAGGGAAAGGCCGATTATTACGTTATTAATACTTGCAGCGTCACCGAGAAAGCTGATCGTAAATCAGAGGAGTTAATTAGGGCTGCCAAAAAGAGTGGATCTACAGCGAAGCTAATAGTTACCGGATGCTACGCTGAGGCAGAAGGAAAAAGGATCAAGGAGAAATTTCCCGGGGTGGATGTTGTCCTGGGTAACAATGAGAAGCTAAGACTGGATAAAATAGTGGGACTGCATGATCCCGTGCTGGTTCCTCCAAAACCCTCCATTAGTGATTTTTACCAACATAATCGAGCCTTTGTCAAAATAGAGGATGGATGTCACGAGTTTTGTACCTATTGTAGAATTCCTTATGTAAGGGGAAATAGGATAAGAAGCCGCTCACCTTGTGAGGTGCTGAGGGAGATAGAAAATCTCATCCAGAAAGGCTTCAAGGAGATCGTCCTGACAGGAGTTAATCTGGGACTCTACGGTGAGGATCTTTCTTCCTCAGAATCTTTAGTTCATCTTTTAAAGAGACTTCAGCATTATGGGGGAGGGGTAAGGTTTAGGCTTAGCTCTCTGGAGCCCCACCTGGTGACAAATGATCTCTTGGAGCTTATGGGGTCATCTTCCTCTATCTGTCCTCATCTTCACCTTCCCCTGCAAAGTGGTGACGACTATATTCTTCAACGCATGGGAAGGAAATACACTTTAGATAAATACAGGAGACTGGTTAAGGAAGCAAGGGACTTGATTCCTCAAGCCTCTATTACTACTGATGTTATGGTGGGGTTCCCCGGGGAAGAGGAGCATCATTTTCAGAACACCTACCATTTTTTGGAGGAAATTCATTTCAGCCGTCTTCATGTATTTAGATTCTCTCCCCGGCCGGGAACAAAAGCTTTTTCCATGAGGCCCTGGGTGGGAGCAAAAATCCAGAAGAAAAGGAGTGAAGAGCTAAGACGTCTGGGAGATACACTTTCTCGAAGATTTGCTGTTAGATTTTTAGGCAAAAGCCTGAGGGTTCTGGTGGAAGAGAAGCGTCATTCTGGGAGCGGTTCCTTGATGGGATACACGGACAACTACATTCGCATTTTTCTGGAAGGAAAGGACGAACTAAAGAACCAGCTTCTCAAGATAAGAGTCATCGAGGCAGGAAAGGGGGGAGGAGCAATAGGCAAAGTGGAGGCAGCGGATGAGGGAACCTAAGAAACTCATCGATCTAGGAAGGGATGAGCA
>SOJT01000188.1 GCA_004376485.1 Candidatus Aerophobota bacterium
TACCCATGACGGCAAATTGAAAAAGATGCTCGGGTCGACAATCCACATTAGCTCCCACATCCAGAATGACAACTTTGCTCTCATCCATGGTAGGAAAAACAGCCGCCAAACAGGGACGTTTAACCCCCCCCACCTTCCCCAGCTTAAGGAGGCTCGTAGCCATTACCGCCCCAGTATTACCGGCACTTACCAACCCATCCACCTTTTCCTCTTTGACTAAATCCACCGCCACAGAGATAGAAGAATTTCTCTTTGTCTTTAGGGAAGCGGTTGCCGAATCACTCATTTCAATCACCTGGGGAGCATGAATGATGGAAAAGGGAACCTGAGTCGAGGAGAAACTTTTAATTTTATGCTGGATTCTGGCCTCGTCTCCTACCAGAGTTACCTCAATTTCAGGATTTTCCTCAATAGCGCTCAGGGCTCCCTCAATTACTATTCCTACCCCCTTTTCCGTCCCCATTGCATCAACAGCTACCCTCACTTCTTAGCTACCTCCTTTGCCACCTGTTTCCCTTTATAATAACCACATTCTGGACAGACAAAATGAGGAAGCTTGGGAGCTTTGCACTGAGGACACGCACTAAGAGAAGGAAATGACAACTTCTGGCGAGCCTGCCGGTGTCTTCTTTTAGATCGAGTCGTTTTCTTCTTAGGAACTCCCATAGCTACTCCTTTCTTCTTATTGAAATCTTAGTCGGGCATCAATGGCCACTGCTCCCTTCCTCCAAACTACCAGAGGATTGGCTTCCACTTCCTTAATCTGGGGGAAATGGGTTATAAGTTGAGAAAGCCTGAGCAAGAGCTCTTCAACAAGAGGTATATCGCATGCGGCCTCTCCCCTCACTCCTCGGAGCAACTCCGAGATATATTTAGTCTCCTCTATCATCTCTTTTGGCTCTTCGGATGTCAAGGGAGCTGCTCTGGTAGAGGTATCTTTGTATATCTCTACGTACTTTCCTCCAAGACCAAATCGGATCATATGCCCGAAAACATCATCATAGGAGACGCCCATAAGCACCTCTTTTCCTTCCCGAACCTGAGGCTGGATACAGATGCCCTTTATTCTATCCTTACCCACTATCCTTCCTACCTCCTCCAGCATATCTCGAAAGCAGCTAACTATCTCTTCCTTATTTATCCCTACTTTGACCCCTCCCACCTCGGATTTGTGAAGAATCTGGGGTGATTCTACCTTCATTACTAAAGGAGCATCCAGTAATTCCCCTATTCTGAGAGCCTCTTCTTCGCTTCTGGCTAGATAATTCTTGACTACAGGAATCCCGTAAGCCTGAATAAGCCTCAAAGCCTCCGAGCCTCCAATTTCTAAGTATCCACTCTCTTTTGAATTATCCAGAATCCTCTGAACCGCATCGTCATCCACAGAAAAGCTTCTCAGTATCCCAGGGGGCTTCTTCTTCCACTCAAGATACCTGTACATACCTTCCATGGCCATTACTGCGTACTCTGGATCCTCATAGTTAGGAATGCCAGATCCTTGCAGGACATCAACAGCATCTTTTACTTTATCATAGCCCATAAAACAGGCCAAAACAGGTTTGGTTGCCCCAGCCTCCTCGCTAACTACCTCGGCAACTCTACGAGGATCAGTAGCCGCCTGGGGGCTAAGAAGCAGCAAAACTCCATCCACACCCTGGTCAGCCAGGATTTCTCTAGTGGCTATTTGGTATCGATCAGCTTTGGCATCTCCTAAGATATCCACCGGATTACTCAAGGAAATATGAGGGGGGAGTCTATCCTGGAGCCTCTTTTTCGTCTCATCACCCAGGGATGCCATCTGTAGGGAGGATTTCTCACAGGCATCGGTAGCTAGAATGCCGGCTCCTCCAGCATTAGTTAATACAACAACTCTATTTCCTTCTAGAAGAGGTTGGGAGGAAAAGGCTTTGACCATGCCCAGAGCCTGTCCAAAGGTATGGGCTCTGAGCACCCCGGTTTGCCTGAAAGCTACCTCGTAGGCCTCATCCTGTCCTGCCAGAGATCCTGTATGGGAAGAGGCCGCTTTTTTCCCTTTTTCCCCTCGACCGGATTTTATTACTATGAGCGGCTTAACCTGAGCTGTTGCTTTAGCTAAGCGCATAAAATCTCTTCCTCTACCTATACTCTCCAGATACCCAAGGATAACCCTGGTTTCATCATCATCCTTTAACATTTCCAAAATATCCACTTCATCGATGTCCATTTTATTCCCTAAGCTGATAAATTTGGAAATCCCCACTCCCTCTTTTCTCAAGCGGTCCAGAATAGCTGTCCCCAGAGCTCCTGACTGGGAGAAGAAAGCTATATTGCCCTTGGAAGGTGCTGAAGGAGCAAAGGAAGCGTTGAGATTCCAGTGGGCATTGATTATCCCCAGACAGTTGGGTCCTATTATTCTTATTCCCCATCTTTTTGCCATCTTAAGAATCTTATCCTCCAGGCTAGCACCCTCCTCCCCCACCTCTTTAAACCCGGCACTGATTATAACTACCGAACGGGCACCTTTGCTGCCGCAGTCTTCTATTACAGGAAGAATAAAATCCCGGGGAATAACCACTACCACCAGATCAATCTTTCCCGGAACCTCGGTCAGTCTAGCATAGACCCTCCGTCCTAAAAGATTCTTGCCTGCCAATTTAGGGTTAAGGGGGTAGATTTCTCCCTTAAAGTCTGCTTCGAGGAGTTTATTAACTACCTGGTATCCCAATTTCTCCTCATTTCTAGAAGCGCCCACTACGGCTACTGATTGTGGCTTAAAAAAATTCTCCCACATAGACTATCCTTATCTTAAGGCTTATCTTCCCGATATTTGGCTCCTCTGTGGGCTATCCTTTCATTTTTTTGAGGAGTTTTTCCCTTACCGAATCAGGGACTAAACCAGAGGTGGAGCCCCCCAACCTGACCATCTCTTTAATTATGCTGGAAGAAAGATAAGAGTACTCCTGATTAGTCATGAGATAAATTGTCTCGATATGAGGATTTAGCCTCCTATTCATCAGGTCCATCTGAAATTCATATTCAAAGTCAGACAGAGCTCTCAGGCCCCTGATGATAAAACCTGCTCCCTTATCTCGGGCGTAGTCCACCAGAAGACCTTCAAATCTCTCTACCTCTATATGAGAAAGATCTCCAAGAATTTCCTTAACCATCCTAACTCTCTCCTCTCCCCTAAACAAATAGTCCCCGGAGGGATTATCGTTGACGGCAACAATAATTAGGTCAAACAGTCCCCGGCTTCTTCTGATGATATCCAGATGTCCATTGGTGATAGGATCGAAGCTTCCCGGATAAACAGCTATCCTAGGCATTTTTAACTCCTAACATTCCTGGCGGAAGTTCCTCTTTTGGCCCTAAAATAATCCTCCAGAATTTCTCTATGGTCAAAAGCAAGTCTTGCCGGGAGCCTCCCCTCCCTGAAGACATCTGTCTTTTGAGCATCGTCCTTTGGCTCCAGTTTTCCTATCCCCTCAGCAATAAAAACGGTGGAAATGGTATGAAAGCGCGGATCCCTTTCTGGATCGGAATAAGAACGAAACTGTCTTAGGTTCTGAATTTCCAGGTTTGTCTCCTCTTTTGTTTCTCTTTTCACCGCATCTTCCAGGGATTCTCCGTAATCCACAAATCCTCCCGGGATAGCCCATCCGTAAGGGGGATTCTTTCTCTCTATGAGAACAATCCCCCCATCCCTCTCGATTATAGCATCCACGGTAGGGATGGG
>SOJT01000198.1 GCA_004376485.1 Candidatus Aerophobota bacterium
ATACGATTATAAAACAAAAAGGGGAAGAGTCAAGAAAAGGCAAGAAAGGTGCCAAATGGGAAAGTGCTGCAGTTTGACTTTCAAGGCCATTTTGCTATAATTTAGCTGGCAACCGCGCCAGGAAAGGAGGTGGACAATGAAGAAGATAAAATTGCAAGACTGGATTCAGAGCCACACCTATCACCATTCTTCCTTTTCTGACATCAAGCATCTGGTGGATCTAAAGGAGAAAAAAGGAGTCAAGATTAGCCTTGCCTTTCCTACTTTCAATGAAGAGGAGACCATCGGGCAAGAGGTGAGAGTTGTCAGGGAAAAACTGCAGAAAGAATATCCCCTGCTGGATGAAGTGGCGGTTATAGACAGCGGCTCAACTGATCGTACCCGAGAGGTGGCCCGAGAGACTGGAGCCGATGTTTATCTGGCCGATGATTATCTTCCCCGGTTTGGAGTGGTCAGGGGTAAGGGAGAAAATCTCTGGAAGAGTGTTTATCTTTTAGAGGGGGATATCATTGTCTGGATAGATGCCGACATTAAGAACATCCACCCCAAATTCGTTTATGGACCACTAGGACCCCTTTTAGAAAACGACCACATAGAATATGTCAAAAGCTTTTATGAGAGACCTCTGAAGTCCATGAATAGAATGAGGCGATCCGGCGGTGGCCGGGTAACCGAAATTCTGGTGAGACCTCTTTTGGCTAACTTTTATCCGGAACTTGCCGGATTCATTCAGCCTCTTTCCGGAGAATATGCCGGCCGAAGAGGAGTCCTGGAGGCAGTTCCCTTCCGGGTGGGTTATGGAGTAGAGACCGGGCTTCTCATAGATATCTATGAGAAATTTGGCCTGGAATCTTTGGCTCAGGTAGATTTAGATCAAAGGGTGCATAGAAATCGAGGGTTGGCAGCTCTGGGGCGAATGTCCTTTGCTATCCTTCACACCTTTTTTATGAGGCTGCGGCAGCAAGGTATTATTTCCACTGACATTAAGATTTCCAAAGAATTTGAGCTGGTTAGAGGTAGGGGAGAAAATATTTTCCTAGAGAGAGAGGAATTCACTTTGATCGAAAGACCTCCTATGCTCAGCGTGGAAGAGTACCGAAGAAAGAGAGGTATATAAGACTGAAAAGCGGAATGCAGGAAGGGATTAATAAATGAGGGAGGGTATTGCTCTTTTGCATTATTCCTATCCTCCCATCATAGGAGGAGTAGAGTTTGTTATTGAGGGACACGCCAGAGTCCTTGCCAGATATGGACACAGAGTAAAGGTCATCACCGGGAGGGGTGAAGGTGAGGAAAAAAATATAAAGGTAACCCTCATCCCAGAGATGTCCCCTGCTCATCATAAGGTCAGAGTCATCAATGAGGAGCTGGAGCAGGGAAAGGCATCGGATAAATTTTATAAGCTCAAGGAATTTCTCTACCAAAAGATAAAGAAAGCTCTGCAGGATACCAGGGTCTGTATGATCCACAATGTAATGACTATGCACTTTAACCTTCCCTTAACCTCGGCTCTGGATGAGCTGATAAGGGATCTGCATAAGAGGGTAAGATTTTATGTTTGGTGTCACGATGCTGCTCTCACCAACCCCCTTTATAGACCAGGGAAACCTGGTGAGTACCCCTGGAACTTGCTGGGTAAGTTTAATCCAAAGGTAGAGTATATTGCTATCTCCCGGCCAAGAAAACATGAGTTGGCGGATCTGTTTGGTGTCTCCCCGGATCTATTTAATCTTGTTCCTGATGGGATGGACATAAAATCATTCCTGGATATATCTGATTCTATCTGGAGAATAGCCTGGGATAAGGGAATATTTAGGGATGATCTGGTTATGCTTTTTCCTTCCCGCATTCTCAAAAGGAAAAATTACGAGTTGGCTATGAAGATCACCAAAGAAATCAAGCTCTTAAATATGAAATGCAGACTTCTCATCACTGCTCCTCCTGATCCCCACAATCCTCAGTCGAGTAATTATTACAAGGATCTACACCTTCTACGTCAAAAGATGAAACTGGAAGAAGAAGTAATCTTTCTTGACGATCTTAAGGGTGAATATGGATTGAGGCTTGGGCATTCAGAAATAAAGAGTCTTTACCGCATCTCTGATCTTCTTCTCATTACTTCCTCTCACGAGGGCTTTGGTATTCCCATTTTGGAAGCAGGAGCCACCAGAGTGCCCATTGCCTGTAGTGAAATCCCACCTCTTTTGGAATTGGCTCAAGATAAGGCTCTATTTTTCAAGCTGGACGAGAAGCCTTCCCGGATCGCCAAAAGAATCGTAGATTACCTGGACCTGCAGCCTACAGGCGCCCTGTTCAAGCGAGTAGTTTCCAAGTTCGACTGGGAAAGCATCTACAGGGATTATCTTCAAGATCTACTTAGACGGTAAGAGGAGCTTTGCTTCTTGAAAGGGAGCCTTGGTTTGCCAATACACAGTAGATTAGGGCCTGAGGAAAAACAAGGGGAAATTCTAAAAGAATATTTGAACATTGTCAGATCATTTCGCCAATACCTGGATAAAAGAGGACTGAATCAAAGATCAAAAGATGAGGACCCAGAGCGACCCCTGAAGGAGTTTCATTCCTCAATTTTGACCTGTCGAGGATGCTCTCTTTATAAAACCAGGACCCATCTAGTTTTTGGAAGGGGAAACTCTGGCGCAAAAATAATGCTGGTAGGAGAGGCACCGGGAAGAGAGGAAGATCTCAAGGGCAGACCCTTTGTAGGAGCAGCAGGAAAACTCTTAGCTCAGGAGTTGGCAAAAGCGGGACTCAGGGACGAAGATATATATATCGCCAATGTTCTTAAATGCAGACCCCCGGGTAATAGGGATCCTCTCCCTGAAGAAATTGAGGCCTGCCTTCCCTATTTGAAAAGACAGATAGAAATTCTCCATCCCCGGATTATCTCTAGCCTGGGCAAATTTGCCACCCAGGTTCTCCTGAGCACGCAGCAGGGAATTACTTCTCTCAGAGGAAAGCCCCAACTCTATGAAGAGGATATAATAATCATTCCCACCCTTCATCCTGCCGCTTGTATTTATAATCCTTCTTGGAAAAAGTTGCTGCTTCAGGATTTGAGATTACTCAAAACAAAACTATCTGAATAGAATTAATTGGCTTTCGCTCCAGGAATAGAGGGAAAGTTTATCTTTTCCCAGATGAAATGCGGGTGGGGGGACTCTGCTGAAGAGTTTTGATCTTTTCTTCAATTTCTTGTTTTCTCTCCAGCTCGAAGTTGTTCTTCTTAATAAAAGAGAAAGCCTCTAGATAGTAGTCAATAGCGTTTTGGGGATCTTTTTCCCGCTCAGCTTTCCCCAGAAGTTCATCCAGTCTTCTGGCCTTCTGAAATCTTTGTATTTCTATTTCCAGCCTTTTTATTTTGATAGGAGTAGATTTCTTCTTTACCTCTTCTAGCAGTCTCATAACCTCCCTTTTAAGCAAATCTGCCTTTAACTCTAGCTCGCTGGAGGGCTCTTTTTCTGGTCTACTCTTAAGGTAAAGTATCAGGATAATGACAACAACCACAACCAGACCTAGTTGAATCATCCCTACCCCCTTCCTTAAGTGGCGTGCCTTTTTTGTGGATACTAGAGAAGCTACTTTCCTTCTCCTCAAAAAGTATAATACAAGATGCACTTTTGTCAATTGAGCCTCA
>SOJT01000117.1 GCA_004376485.1 Candidatus Aerophobota bacterium
TTTAATGAGGCCAGCGCATTTCTGTTGAACTTCTTGCGAATGGCAAGGTAATTTGGAGTGAACCCCTAAAACTGGACAAAATGACTTAGAGTGGCTAGAGTATCTGACAGGGCCAGCAGATCCCCAAAAGGGATTGAAAGGAGCCTGTCAATTTTTAAAGGGAGAAAGAGCGGTGTTAGCCCTATTTCTTTTTAGTGTGATTGTTATTTCTCTCTCAGGGGTGATGATGCCCGGGCCGGTATTTGCTATGACCGTAGCCAGAAGCTACAAATCTTCTTTAGCTGGTCCGCTAGTTGCTCTGGGGCATGGGGTGATTGAGATTCCCCTCATGCTCCTCATATACTTCGGTTTTGCCAGTTTCTTCAAATTAGGAGCGGTGCAGGTCATTATTGGGGTGGCGGGAGGGTTTATCCTCATATGGATGGGTCTTTCTATGATAAGAAATCGGGCCACCCAGCTCACCAAAAGTGAGGATCCTCCCTACAGCTCCCTTGTAGGTGGTGTTATTACCTCTACGGCCAACCCCTATTTTTTTCTCTGGTGGGCTACCATTGGATCCGCCCTTATCATGAGGTCCATTGCCTTTGGAATCATAGGATTCGTCCTCTTGATGATTGTGCACTGGTCCTGTGATCTCATCTGGTACAGCCTTGTTTCTCTAACCGTTCATAGAACTAATCATCTTTGGGGAAGCAGGCTTCATGAGATTATCTTTATTGTGTGCGGACTGCTGCTGTTGGGGTTTGGCATATGGTTTATCGGTTCGGCCCTTATTTAGAAAAAAAGGAAGGAGTCTTAAATGATAGATCTTGCTATCAAGGTAGCTAAAACAGCGGGGGATTTCTTGCTGGAGAGATTTGGCAAAATAAGGAGGATCAATGAAAAGAAAACAGGCCGCAGGATGACTCTGGTAACTGATGTGGATATTGAAGCGGAGAGAAAAATAGCCCGCCTGATTCACCAAGAGTGTCCTCACCACGATATACTGGGAGAAGAGAGCACAGCGGAGCGGAAAGAATCTGACTACCGCTGGCTCATTGATCCTCTGGATGGTACTCACAATTACATAAGGGGAATACCTCTTTATGGTGTTTCGGTGGCATTGGAATACCAAGGTGAGGTTGTTCTGGGAGTGATTAATCTACCCTATTTCAACCAGCTTTTTGAGGCCCAAAAGGGAAAAGGTGCTCTTCTTAACGGGGAGAGAATTTTTGTTTCCAAGCGAAACCTTCCCCAAACCATAGCTCTCTATGACAGTACCCTGCTGGATGATAAAGGGCTCAAGATTTCCTTTCTGGAAAGATTGACTAAGAGGATATTTACCATACGGTCATTAGGATCTGCCGCTGTTCACCTTTCACTCCTGGCCAGGGGCAGCGTTGATTTGCTCGTGGAGTATGGGGAAGAACCCTGGGATTTCTCTGCCGGGGCCCTCTTAGTAGAGGAGTCGGGCGGCAGGATAACGGACATGGAAGGTCGCTCCTGGAATCCTTATATGCCCCGATACATCGCATCTAATGGAAGAATCCACGATGAGGTCCTAAAGATCTGGGCCCAGAGGCAAATATAGGAACTTGATTCGTTCGTATGAAAGTTACTGTAAACAAGCATGAATACCAGGTTATAGAAGAGCCCGATAGGCACATAGTGGTTCCTAGCAGAAAAGAGCTTCATGGATGGTGGCGGGGTAAGAGGGAATGCACTGCCGAGAGAATGCTTATTAATCCTTATAATGGTTGTGGTATAGGGTGTTTTTTCTGCTATAGCCTGGCTTTTCCAGGAAATTTCCAGATTTTTCGAGAAAAGGAAGTGGTGGTGGTGGCAAAGGATTTTGACCGCATCTTGGCCCAGCAGCTTGATTCTATAGATCTTGCCTTCCCCGGATACCTCTCTCCTGTTACTGACCCCTTCCAGCCCTTGAATGAGAAATATCGCCTCTCGGAGAAGATAATCAAGGTCTTTGTGGAAAGGAATATCCCTATCGAATTCATCACCAAGGCGGAGGTTCCCCAGCAGGCTGTTGATCTCATAAAATTACAAAGACATTCCTTTGCTCAGGTTTCTATTCTCACCCTTAATGAGAACTTGAGAAAAAAACTGGTGCCAAGGGGAGCCTCTACTTATACTCTCTTTGAAAATCTGGAAAAGCTGGCCAGAGAAGGTATATTCTGTGTTTGCCGCATCGATCCCATCTTTCCCTATCTTACGGATAATAAAAGAGAGCTGGAAGACCTAATTGAGAAAGCCAGATCCTCAGGTTCTCCTCATATAGTAGCCAGTATTCTGGACATTCCTTCCAGGATAGAGAAGGAAGTTTTCTCTAGCATAAAGGCAATCTTTGGGGTAGGAATGGAGAGAGATTATCGCCGTCTTTACAGGGAGAGAATTAACGGGTATCTTCACGCTCAAATTGATTACCGCAAAAGAGTTTTTGATTTTTTGAGAAACATTTGTGAGAAAAAGAAACTCACTTTCGCTTTATGCATGGAATATGAACTGATAGATGAAGAGCCCAGAGGTCTAAACCGGGAGTTTATGAGTTCTCGAAACTGCGAAGGTATAAATATCCCCATTTATGCAAGGAAAGGCTCAGTATTTTATCCACTTACATCTTGCACAGGAGATTGCCTTTTTTGTATTGACCCGGAGTGTGGGATTGAAGACCTGGCCATGGGTAGAGAAGGGGCAAAAAAGGATTGGAAACTCAAGGATTATCGGAGGTGGTCAGGGATGATTAAGACTTCCAGCCATAAATCATAGTTCCTTAGTTGACAAAGGAGGGGAAACTTTATGAATTGCACCAGGAAATTAAAGGCTGATTTTCACATTCATACCCAGGAAGATCCACAGGACAGGATAAGATACACCGCCAGAGAACTAATCGATTATGCTTCCCACAGGGGATTTGACGTTCTAGCCGTTACCAACCATAATGTAGTAACCTACAGTAGAGAATTAAGGGAATATGCTCACAGTAAAGGGATTCTCCTCATTCCGGGAATAGAGATTTCAGTGGAGAGGAAGCACGTTATTCTCCTCAATCGAGAAGACTTTAACCCGAGCCAAACTAAAACCCTAGAGGATATCAGGCAGTACAGGAGGGATGATAGCTTGATAATAGCTCCTCATCCATATTTCCCCATCTTACAGGGGTTAAGATCCAGTCTGGATAAAGCCATTGATATTTTCGATGCCATCGAGTATACTCATTTTTACTTCAAAAGAATCAATTTTAACCGGAAAGCTGAGCAAAAAGCCACTAGTTTTAATCTTCCTCTTCTGGGTGTATCGGACGCTCATTTTCTCCGGCAAGTGGGAACCACCTATTCTCTAATTGAGGCGGAGAAAAACACCCAAAGTGTGATCCATGCCATTAAGAAAAAGAGGATTGAGATTATCTCATCTCCTATGAGATTCACTAGCTCAAATATCCTGTTGGGCTTAAGGCACCTGGCCGGCCAGGTATTTAATCATAAATATTGGTTTAAGAAATGAGGGAATTTGGGGAATGAGAAATGGATGACTTAGGAAGGAGAAAGAGGAAGATCTCTTTTTCAAGAAAGTGGATGAGGAGTTCTTTATTCATCCATATTTTTCTCACTCTACTCTGTATCCTTGCTATTCTTCGGCTTTTTACTCTTCCTGGCGGGGCC
>SOJT01000177.1 GCA_004376485.1 Candidatus Aerophobota bacterium
GGCCTTTTCCGGGATCCGGTGGCCCCGGAACCTTCGTCTAATCTCAGCTAGAGTAGCCTCATCCAGTACCAGATTGTCCCCCATGAGTCTGGAAAGAACTTCCTTGGTTATATCATCCTCTGTAGGTCCCAGCCCACCGCTAACTATGATTAGATCCACTCTCCCCAAGCTCTCTTCCAGAGCCTGGTAAATATCCTGCCAGCTGTCTCCTACAGCACTGATGCGAGAGATGCTAACTCCCAGAGAGGCCATTTTTTCAGCGATAAAGGCAGCATTGGTGTCCACCAGACTTCCCAGGAGAATTTCTGTCCCCACCGAGATTATCTCTGCCTTCATTTAGACCTCCCTTACAAAAGTCCTTTTCTTTTTAATACGGCTGCGGCTGCTCCAATGGTTCCTGAATCAGCTCCTAGTTTAGCCGGAACTATCCTCACTCCTCTGATAGAAGCTTTGAGGCTATATTCTCTGGCATATTTTCTTACCGGTTCCAGCAAGAGAGGCCCGGCTTGAATCATTCCCCCTGTCAGGATAACCAGGCGAGGGTTAAAGAGATTAACCAGATTGGCAATACCAATACCCAAGAACCTGGCTGTTTCCTCCAGAATCTCGGAGCTGAGCTCATCTTCCTCTCCCGCTGCCCGGAAAATGAGCTCCGAGCTAAGATTATCCAGTTTCCCTCCTAACCACTCTTTAAGAATGGTCCTTCTTCCCTGCTTAATAGCGGCCAGAGTCCTGGCTACCACGGCGGTGGCTGAAGCGTATGCTTCAAGGTGGCCGCGGACTCCACACTTGCAGAGAAGACCACCCTCATGGATGATCATATGTCCTATTTCTGCAGCCGTATCCCAGGCTCCGTGAAGCACTTCTCCCTGGATGATGACCCCTCCCCCTATTCCTGTACCTAAAGTAAGAAGAACAAGATCATCAACATCTCTGCCAGCTCCTATCCACCACTCTCCCAGAGCAGCAGCATTGGCATCGTTTTCCAAAAAAATGGGAAGCTGAATCTTATCCCTCAAAATCCGAACCAGGGGAACATTTTCCCAACCAGAGAGGTTCGGAGCAAAGTAAACTATCCCCTCTTTAGTATTGAGGGGACCCGGACATCCAACCCCCACTCCTGATATTGATGGATGGGGAATATCCATCGACCCGGCCTCTTCTAACATCGCCCTGACCGACGAGACAATTTGATCTATGGTCGCCTCTTTTCCCTGGCTGGCCAGGCTCTCCCGAGAATCCCGTCCCCACACTCGAGCTTTGCCATCCATGAGGATGCTTCGCAGGTTCGTTCCTCCCAGATCTACACCAATTACATAACCGGAAGTCCTCCTCATTTCCCACCCTGACCCAACTCCTCAAATGCCCCCTGCAGGATATCCACAGCCTGATCGATCTCCTCTTCCTTGACCGTAAGAGGGGGAAGAAAGCGAAGAACCTTTTTTGCTGTACAGTTGATAAGGAGTCCTTGATAGCGACACTTCTCAACAACCCCCTTACCTTCAAACTCAAGCTCTATACCTCTCATCAGCCCCTTGCCCCGGATTTCCTTAATGAAAGAATATTTTGCTTTTAACTCCTTGAGCCTCTCCCCAAAATATTCTCCCCTCTCCTCAGCTTTCTTTACCAGATTTTCTTCTTCCATTACCTTTAAAAAGGCCAGAGCAGCGGACGAGACCAGAGGGTTACCCCCAAAGGTAGAGGCATGATCGCCAGGTTTAAAAAGAGAGGCCACCTCCTCCTTTGCTAAAGTCGCCCCCATGGGAAGTCCTCCTGCTAAGGGTTTAGCCAGAGTCATTATGTCAGGTTCGATTCCGTAATGCTGGTAGGCAAACATTTTTCCTGTTCGGCCCAGACCACATTGAATTTCATCCAGAATCAACAGAATCCTCTTCCCACGGCAGATTTCCCACACTCCCTCCATAAAATCCTCTGAAGCCATACGAATCCCACCTTCTCCCTGGATGGGTTCCAACATAATGGCACAGGTCTTCTCTGAGACCCGTTCCTTCAATCTCTCCAGATCATTAAAGGGAGAATATTTAAATCCTGGAGGGAAAGGCCCAAATCCTTTCTGATACTTAGTCTGAGCTGTAGCCCTCAGGGTGGTCAGGGTTCTTCCATGAAAGGATTCTTTCATAGTGATGATCTCGTATCGCTTGCCCTTACCCCATCGACGAGCCAGCTTTATGGCTGCCTCATTAGCTTCCGCTCCTGAATTTGAGAAGAAAACTTTATCAGCAAAAGAGACTTCGCACAAGGCCCTGGCTAAGTTGGCCTGGGGTTCAATGTAGTACAGATTGGAACAGTGAAGAAGTCTTTTAGCCTGATGGGTAAGGGCTCTTAAGATCTCAGGGTGACAGTGACCTATAGCATTAACCCCTATTCCAGAGATAAAATCAAGATACTCTCTTCCCTCTTTATCCCAGACCCTTACCCCCTTACCTTTATCTATCACCAAAGGGATGCGGGAATAGCTCTGCATCACGTATTTCTTATCCATTTGCATAGCCATTTGGGTATCCATTTTCTCCTCCTTTGCTCTATCTCCCTTTAACTTACCATCCCCGGATTCCAAGAATTAAGAACCCAGACTCCTAATCTCTTACATACCTATCACATTTTGGCAAGATATTCAAGTGACCCCTTGCCCCTGGCATCCCCTTGTTGTTATTTCTAACTCTTTGACTATTGTGAGTTTCAAAAGTCATACCTGCTTCGGAATTTTGGAGATTCCCATGTCCTAGAATATCAAACCAGAGCTGGATTTCAGAAAAAGGTGGGTAGCAGAAGGAACAGTATCTTGCTTACTACTCCTGCAAATTCACCGGATAAGTTCCATATTCCCTTGCTGCTTCGTACATCCTACAGATATTTTCGGGTCCCACCCCCCATTGAATATTATGGACTGCAGTAAGGATATATCCACCTCCCGGTGCTAGATCCTTTATCCTTCTCTTCACTTCCCTTTCCACATCTTCCAGGGATCCATAGGGCAGAATATACTGGGTATCAACGCCGCCCCAAAAAGATAATCTATCTCCAAATTCTTCTTTCAGCCTGTGGCTTTCCATATCCTTAGCTGAAACCTGGACAGGATTCAGTATATCCACCCCCAGCTCGATAATATCCGGAATAAGCTTATAGACACTTCCACAGGAATGAAAGAAAAGATAAGCTTCTGTCTTTTCTTTGATGAAACTCCAGAGTTCCTTATGAAGAGGTTTTATCAGCTCTCTGTAAAGCCTGGGCGAGATCATTAAGCCATCTTCCATCCCCAGATCATCGGAAACTATGACTACCTGAATGTATTCTCCCACCGCGGCCAGAAATTCACCATAAATTCCCTTCAGGATCCCCATAACTTTCTCCAGCAAGGCTTTGGCGAACTCAGGGTTAGCCATGAAATCCTCCAGCAGTTTCTCAAATCCCCTGAGTATCCAGGCGGTCTCGAATATACCCACCCCTGGAGCGTTAGCCACAATGGCATAGGGGGTATTCTGATAAAGATACTTCGCCTCCTCAGACAATCCTTCTGTCCTTCCAGGATCCAGGGGATCCGGCCAGGGGTATTTTTTTAGATCCTGGATACTGGCATCAGC
>SOJT01000145.1 GCA_004376485.1 Candidatus Aerophobota bacterium
TCCCTTCTTTCCATGGATATTGGTGGTACTGAGGAGAAAATTGTGCCTTTCCCCCTCTTGAATAAATGCTATAATGGGGATAGCTAGGTGCCGGAACTCAGCATCATATAAACAGAGCTGCTAGGGGGGAAGGGCAGGTGGTGAAACTTTCCGATGAAGAGCTGGTGGACAGGTTCAGATCTGGGGATGAGGACAGTTTTCGCATTTTGGTAGAAAGGCATTCCCCCCGTGTCTTCAACATAATTTACAGAACAATAAAGGATAGAAGCCTAGCAGAGGATCTTTCTCAGGAAGTATTTCTCCGCATGTACCGTTTTCTTGATGGTTTTAAGAAAAAATGCCGTTTTTCCACCTGGCTTTATCGCCTCACCATCAATGTTTGTTTCGATGCTCAAAGAAAGAAAAAAGAGGAATCGAAAGTAGTTAGTCTTTCTCACCAGGTAGCTAATGGGGGAAGTAATCCCGGGACCCGGGAATTGGAGGATGAATCTTTCTCTCCCCAGAAGATTCTGGAGAAAGAAGAGCTGGCTAGAAAAATTAATTCTGCTATTGATTCACTCCCTGAGGTTCTAAAGATGACCTTTATCTTAAGGGAATTTGAAGATTTATCCTATAAGGAACTGGTAAAGATCCTCCGATGTTCTGAAGGGACGGTAAAGTCAAGACTTTGCCGGGCAAGAGAGACTCTTCGCCAGAAGCTTGAGGTATACCTGAGAAAAGACCGATAGAGATTATGAGGAGGAAAGAATGAAGTGCAGGAGAGCAAGGAAAAAGCTTTCTCCTTATCTGGACCGCTCTCTTGCTGTCAAAGAGAAATTAGAGCTGGAAAGACATCTTAAGAGTTGTTCTTCCTGTGCTCATCTTCTTTGGCAGCTAGAGAGAATTCACAACCTGGCTCAAAACATACCAGTAGAGAAGCCTGAACCTCTATTCTATGAGCGTCTTTGCCACCGCCTTTCCCAGAAGGAAAAGGCTGCCCGCGAGGGACTTTTCCGGGTAAGATGGCTGTGGCCAGTATTTCCTGTTCCCCGATTAAGAAAAATATCTATTACTGTAGCTGTTCTTTTGGCTGTGTGTGGATCTTCATTTTATCTTTGGAGATCTCTCTCAGTTCCCCAAATAACTCTGAGAACCTTCGAAGAAGAATACTTCCGATCCAGACAGATGATTTCCTTGACCGATGAGCTGATTCTCCCTATCTCTGACGAGAGTGAATAGGGAGAAAGGAGATTTCTCATGGACTTGAGGTTTCACCGAACTATCCTTTTCAAACTCTTTGTTTTCGCTTTCTCCATACTGGGGCTCGTTTCTGCAACATGGGGAATTGAGCCCCAGGAGATCCTCAGTCGCTCCCTGGAGGCCCAATTTGAACTTGATCTTGAGGGTATCAAAAAGACCGAGTTCCACACCCATCAGAAGGACTATATCCTTACCGCTCGCTTTATCCGCCTGGGACCAGATTTTAGTTACCTTCTGTACCTATCTCCTTCTAAGATCAAGGGAAGAATGATCCTGGATGATGGTACCTCGCGCAAGGATTATATACCCCACAAGAAGAAACTGAGAATTTATCCTTCTTTAAATTCCAGTCTCATGCAACAGCGGCGTCGGGAAAACCTTGAGCTACTACTTACCAACTATACAATCTCCCGGCAGCCGGATGAGTTTATTCTGGGCAGGCCATCCTACGTTATTTTCTTCATCCCCAGGTATCCTGGTAATCCTCGGCTCAATATCTGGGTAGATAAAAGAACCTACCTTCCCCTGAGAAAGGAGAGATACAACGCTGAAGGGAAGATGATCGCTTCCTCTTCCTTCGTTCCCTTTAATTTGAGAAAAGAGTTCTTTAGAGAAAGTGCCTACCAAAGCGCTCGACGAATATTGGGAGAAGAAAGAGCTCCCGCATTTCCTCTTTTTTACACCCTCCAGGAGATTGGCAGAATTGTAAAATTCCGCCTGAAGGTACCTGAATATTTACCCCCTGGTTATATCCTTCAGGGAGCCAGTCTGGTGGATGAAGGAATGGCGGCAAAACTGACCTATACCGATGGCCTGGGGGTGATTTGTTTCTTTCAAAGATCCAGAGCCAATATTAAGATGAGAAACTTCCAGAGGTTAAGGTTTGGAAGTTTAGAGGGTAAGATTAGAGTGGGAGAGGATGAGAAGACCCTTGTCTGGAACAAGAATAGAATGACCTTTGTTCTGATGGGTGATATATCAAAGGAGGAACTTCGCAGAATAGCCGAATCCGTGAAGTAAGATCAGTTCTGAGAAGACGATAGTTGCCCTTTTTTTTCTATTTAATATAATATCGGTGAGTAATTTTGAAAGGAGTTCCTCGAGCATTGGAGTCTCAATGATTGAAGATGAGGGAAAAGGTGGGAGGAAATGCCTGAGCTGCCCGAGGTAGAGACCATCAGGAGGGGTCTGGAGCAAAAAGTCAGGGGGGAAAAGATAAAGAGAGTAATCATAAGGAATGAGAGGTCGGTGAAGACTCCCCCTTCTTCAGAATTTGTTCAGAAGATCCAAGGAAAAGTGCTTTGCCAGATACATCGCAGGGGGAAATACCTCATCCTGGGGCTAGATTCAGGGGAGAGTCTGGTCCTTCATCTTGGGATGACGGGAAGGCTAATTTATTCTAAGACTAGAGAGGAAATCGGCTACAGCCGGGTGGTTTTTCTCCTGGAGAATAATGCGCAGCTCAGCTTCGCCGATGTCCGTGGTTTTGGCGGTTTGTGGTTCGTTCCCGATGAAAAGTTTGAAGAAGCAGTGCCTGCTCTGGCTAATATGGGTCCAGAGCCCCTGGGGAGGAGCTTTACTCTGGAGAAGTTCAAGCAGCTCTTAAAGGGCAAAAAGGGTAAAATCAAAAGTCTTTTAATGGATCAAACCTTCATTGCCGGAATAGGTAATATCTATGCTCAGGAAGCTCTTTTCCTTTCCGGCATTCACCCTACCCGCAGCCCTTCACTTTTGCTTGACCAGGAAATAGAAAGGCTCTATCATAACCTTTTGAATGTTCTTAAGGAGGCTGTTTCATACCGTGGCTCATCAGTTAATACCTATGTTGATCTGGATGGAATAGAGGGCAATTATGAGCCCCGCCTCAGAGTCTATAGGCGGGCAGGTTCGAATTGCCTTCGCTGCAGGCAAGTTATAGAAAGAATGGAAGTGGGGGGAAGGGGAACTTACTTTTGTCCCCGATGCCAGAAATAAAGCGATTTCTACAAAAATTCACAAGGAGGATTTTCATGTTTAGGGAACTTACTAATTTGAGACATCCAGTCAAATCCAGAAAAAAGTACCTTGTTCTGGCTGTAGCGGTGGCTCTTTCAGCTGCTCTAGCTACAGGACTTCTCCTGGAGTATCCCTCTTTTTCTGAGGTGAAGGAACTGGAAGGGCCTATCTATGAGGAAAGTGTGGAATCTCATCCCATTGATCCTGAGAGTCTTCAAGGGAAAATTATCGCCGCAGTAGAGAGGGTGACTCCCGCGGTAGTGGGTATCAGTGGTAGAATTCGGGTGGAATACCCCGTATCTGGCCGGAGGAGTCAGTTATTTGGGGACCCTTTTGAAGATTTTGAAGATTTCTTCAGGCG
>SOJT01000219.1 GCA_004376485.1 Candidatus Aerophobota bacterium
TTATCACTTCGGGAGGTGAAAATTGGTCTGAACTCAAGAAAGATTGGTGAGAGGAAAAGGAATGCCAAAGGCCACTGGTGGATACACCTTGCCAGTGAGAGCTGCGCTTCTTGAAAATTTCGCCAACTGTAGTACGGGCTCTTCTGAAGAGATTAGCTAGAGTCCTCAGGTTTTTTTGCTTTACTTACCAATGCAGAAATTAGAGAAGATGCGATCCAGAATATCCTCTCCTGTTGTCTCCCCCGTAATTTCTCCTAGACTGTTCAGTCCCTCTTTGAGGTCAAGGACAAGCATCTCTTCCGGTATTCCTTCCCGGCTAGCCTCAAGAGCTCTGAGGAGACTCTTTTTTGCCTGCTCCAGAACATTTTTTTGCCTCACATTGATGAGAAGAGGAGAGGAAGGGGAGAGGACGATTTCTTTCAAGATAAGTTCTGATGTAACTTCTTTAAGCTTTTCCAGATTTGTCCCCCTGGTAGCGGAAATTTCTATGATCACATCTTGGGGCATAAGCGTCTTCATCTTTTGCCTGTCAATCCTCTGAGAAAGATCAATCTTGTTAACCAGAATCAGTCTGTTTTTTCCCCTGGTTTTCTGAAAGAGAAGCTCATCTTCCTCAGTTAAGGGAAGGGAGCCGTCCACCATTAGAAAAATGATATCCGCCTGATCCATGCTAGAATGCGCTCGTTTGATTCCCTCTTGATCCACCACATTCTTTGCCTTCCCCAGGCCAGCCGTGTCAATAATACACAGAGGAAAGCCCTTCATATTTATACTCTCTTCTATAGTATCCCGGGTAGTTCCCGGAATGCAGCTCACAATGGCTCTTTCTCTATCAAGTAGTGCATTTAAAAGACTGGATTTACCCACATTGGGTCTGCCAATGATAACCGCCTTGAGTCCCTCTCGATAAATCCTGGCTGTCTCCCCCATTTCAATGAGAGAATCCAGCTTGGTTAAAATTCGCTTCAATTGCTTCTTCTTAGCGGTTCTTGATGGAGAATCTATCTCCTCATCAGGAAATTCAATCTCTGCCTCCAGACAGGACACAAGATCAACCATTTCTTCCTTCAGGGAATAGATTTTTTGGGAAAATTTTCCCTTTAATCCATTCACAGCTATCATCAAACCTTTATCTGTTTTCGCCTGAACTACATCCAGGACGCTCTCGGCCTGAGCAAGGTCTATTCTTCCGTTCAGAAAGGCTCGTCTGGTGAACTCACCGGGTTTGGCCAATCTTGCCCCTAGCTTTAATCCGAGCTCCAGGGTTTTTCGCAAAGGGATGGATCCACCGTGACAGTTTATCTCCACAATATCCTCACGAGTGTAGGTCTTTGGTGAGTGCATAATGGTAAGAAGAACCTCATCTACTGTCTCTTTGTTCTCTGGATCCACTATCCACCCATGGTGAGTTCTAAAAGTGGAGGACCAGTTAACTCTGGATCCGTTGGAGGAGCGAAAAATCTTCTTGGCAATAGAGAAGGACCTTCTTCCACTCATTCTCACAATGCCAATGCCAGACTGGCCAATAGGGGTGGCTGGAGCGATAATGGTATCCTCTTGGTCCATTCTATCTCTTTACCTGGAGTGCAGTTCTCTTTCTGGCGATAAGAACATTCTGAAGGAGGGAGACAAGGGTGGAAGTAAACCAGTAGAGCATAACTCCCGAGGGAAGAGACCAGAGGATGACGATGATAAAGATGGGGAAAAACTGCATCATTTTAGCCATTCCTTCCTGCTGTCCTGCCGCGGGGCGTGCTCTTTGAGAGATTCTTTGCTGAAGGAACATAAGTGCCCCCAGTGCTAAAAGAAGAGGGATATTAGGTTGTCCCAGATCTTTTATCCAAAGGAAGGAAGGATTCTCGGAGAAGTTAAAGTCAAGAAGGGAGCGGTATAGAACGATGATAACGGGGAAGGGGAGTAACATGGGAAGACACCCGCCCATAGGATTAACTTTGTGCTTTTTATACACCTTCATCATTTCTATTTGCATGGCCTTGGGGTTTTGCTTGAACTTCTTCTGTACCGCTTGAACCTCTGGCTGGATGACGCTCATCTTTTGCATGGACTCGTATTGTTTGAAAGTTAGGGGGAGCATGATTCCCTGAATAATGAGAGTAAGAAAAATAATGGCTAACCCGTAGTTTCCGGTATGTTCATAGAAAAAGATGAGAGTTCTTTGAAGTCCTACGGAGAGATAACCAAAAACCCCCAGTTTCATGGCACCTGTTAACTGGTAATCTTGCCCTGTTGTTTCTCTTATCCGGCTGTTGACCAGTCTGAGTTCTGAATAACTCTGGGGCCCAGCGTAGACAATCCATTGGCTGCGGGGGCGGCTGTCCCTGAATCCCCATAGAGTATCCTGGAATACTCCTCCCCGGGGTGCCCCCAAAGAGGCCAGGATAATAAGGTATTTTTTCGCCCGGATTCCCATCCATTCTATCTCTCTTCCATAAGCCCGGCTAACACCCTCTTTTAACCCCTGCTGAAAGATACCGTTGGAGAAGGCTAGCTCTTCTCCCCCTTCGCCCTCTCTACCCGTGGCTTTTTGCCAGAAAAGGGAGTACTCACCTCCCAGGGGAAGGTTACCTAACTCAAGGGTGATGAGTCCCTGATAACCCGAGGGAAAAATTTCAAGACTTTTAACAACCCTCAGGCCTTCTTCACTTTGCCAGCTGAAGGTAATCTTCCTGCCTTCTTCCTCGAGCTTTGGTTTGAAAACAGTTTTATTTAGATCTATCTTTCTACCTTCCGGGAGAGACAGGTATAGGTCTAGGGTTGAAGTTCCCTCTTTTATCAACTCTCTTTTGGATTTTTTCTCATACCAGGATTTGATTCTTCCTCCTTGAGAAGTTACTACTATTCTTAACTGGTTGTTCTCCAGGGTGAACTCTTCCGCTCCTCTCACTGAAGGGGCTCTTTCCTCCACTAGCATCTGGCCTGTCCCCGGCATCTCTCCTACCTCGGGGGGTCTCTCTTCTTCTAGCCAGGGACTAGTCTCTTGCACCCGGGGAGGGATAATCTGACGATTTAGGACAAAAATATTGTAGAGTACAAGCACCGCTACCGAGAGAACAATGGCTACAATGAGATTTTTCTCCATCTGGATACGCTCCTTACTATCCTACGGGATCGTAGCCCCCTGGATGAAGGGAGTGACACCGAAGTATTCTTCTTATTCCTAACCAGCTACCTTTAGCCAATCCATATTTTTCGATGGCTTGAAGAGAATATTCTGAACAACTGGGATAAAATCGACAGGAAGGAGGAAGGGATGGGGAAATACAGCGCTGATAGAATATTACCATCATCCTGCCTACTTTGTCAATAACTTTCCACCTCTTGATTTTTCCTTTTGCTGGTTGAAGAAATTTCATCTTAATGTTCCTGGATGTTTTATCCTGCGGCTCATTTATTTGTTTATTATAGTCTACTTTATCCTTTCTTGTCAAGGAAAGCTCATTGCTCGAGACGGGACAAGATCTCCTCGGCAGCAATGGAGGATGGTATGGAGGTGTTTCTTGACAACTGCCACAGCTTGTGTTACTTTTAATCAACG
>SOJT01000091.1 GCA_004376485.1 Candidatus Aerophobota bacterium
TGGCATACCATCACCATTCCTGGACTCTTCATGCTCTTTTTCGTTCTGGGATGGAACCTTCTGGGAGATGCCTTCCGAGATATCCTGGACCCACGTCTGAGAAGGAGATAAATCGTGCCGAAACTGCTAGAAGTTGAAAATCTAAAGATGAATTTTTACACCTACGAGGGAATGGTTCAGGCTTTAGATAGGATCAACCTTAATGTTAGAGAAGGAGAGATTCTGGGTCTGGTAGGAGAAACCGGCTGTGGAAAGAGCGTAACCGCCCTTTCTATCCTCAAACTCATTCGCCCTCCAGGCAGGATAGAAAAAGGCAAGGTAATTTTTCGGATGAAGGATAGCTTAGATGGGTCAAAACAGCGTATGAACCTGCTGGATCAGGATGAGAACTTCATGCAAAAGATAAGGGGAAATGAGATTTCCATGATCTTTCAGGAGCCCAGCGCCGCTCTAAACCCTGTCTACTCTATCAGGGATCAAGTTTCCGAAAGTTTTCTTCTGCACCGGCAAAAAGAGCTTTGCCAGAAGGCACTAAAAAGAATTGAGGAGGATATCAAAAAAGAAACCTTCTTTCTTAAGAAAGCCATCCTTAGGATGGAAAGAGGAATCTACCTCAAGATGATAGAGAATCCCTCTTCTTTTTTCCTCAAATTCCTCTCTTTTATTCCGGGGGTAAGAAGGTATAATCGAAGACTCCTTGAGGAAGCAAAAATAGAATCCATTGAAATCTTAAGGATATTGGGTATATCCCATCCCGAAGAAGTTGTAATGAGGTATCCTCATGAGCTCAGCGGTGGAATGCAGCAGCGGGTAGTCATTGCTATGGCCCTGGCCTGCAATCCCACATTTCTTATTGCTGATGAGCCTACTTCTAACCTGGATGTAACTATTCAGGCACAAATCCTGGATCTGGTGAGAAAGCTCAAGCAGGAATTTGGCTCATCTATTCTCTTCATTACTCACGATCTGGGGGTGGTAGCTGAAATGTGTGAGAGAGTGGTAGTGATGTATGCCGGCCATATCGCCGAGGTAGCTCCGGTTCGTTCACTCTTCAAGAGACCTCTTCACCCTTATACGCAAGGTCTCTTGAAGTCAGTTCCCCGACCCGGACAAAAAGATCGCCTTCAGAGCATCAAGGGCAGCGTGCCCAATCTCATATCTCCTCCCTCTGGATGTCGTTTTCATCCTCGCTGCCCCTCTGTAATGACCAGGTGTTCTGGCGCCAAGCCCTCTCTCAAGGAGATAGAGAAGGGCCGCCTCGTGGCCTGTTATCTTTATCACCAAGAGGAAAATAAAGATGATACTTGAAACCCGAGATCTCAAAAAATATTACCCCATCACCGGTGGGGTATTTAAGAAAGAGGTCGGCCAGGTCAAGGCGGTTGACGGAGTTAGTCTGAAAATTGAGAGGGGAGAATGCCTGGGATTGGTTGGTGAGTCGGGCTGCGGAAAAACCACCTTTGGCAAAACTCTTTTGAAACTGCTTGATCCCACTTCTGGACATATCTATTTTGATGCCCCTGAAGAGGTCAAGGTTAGAAAAGCCGCAAAAGAAAGAAGGTATGATTTAGCCACCTTCAAAGGCACGAGACTGAAAGATATGAGGAAGAGAATGCAGATAGTCTTTCAGGATCCCTCCTCTTCCTTAAATCCACGGATGCTCATTAAGGACATTGTAGGTGAACCTTTAAAAGTTCATGGCCTGGCCAGGGGCCTTGAGTTAAGGGAGCGGGTGCTGGAGCTTCTCAATCGGGTAGGTCTCACCTCTGATCACCTCTTTCGCTATCCCCATGAATTTAGCGGTGGTCAAAGGCAGAGAATCGCTATAGCCAGAGCCCTGGCCACTGATCCGGACCTCATTGTTCTGGATGAGCCAACTTCTGCTCTGGATGTTTCAGTTCAGGCCCAGATTCTCAACTTACTCCAGGATCTTCAAAAAGAATTTGGCCTTACCTACCTTTTTATCACTCACCATCTTCTGGTGGTGGAGTACATTAGCCACAGGATCGCGGTGATGTATCTGGGGAGAATTGTAGAACTAGCTGATACCAGGGAGTTATTTGGAAATCCTCTGCATCCTTACACCCAGGCCCTTCTTTCTGCCATCCCTATTCCTGATCCTGAAGTCAGGAGTCATCGAACCATCCTCAAGGGAGACGTGCCCAGCCCCATTGATCCTCCTTCTGGTTGTGTTTTTCGTACCAGGTGTTTCATGGCTGCCAGGGAATGCAAGGAGAGAATACCTGATCTTGTCTCCCTCGGAGATGAGCATTACGTTGCCTGCCACCGGGTGAGATCAAAAAGCAGAGAGTCAGCTCATCCCTCACAAAACGACCTAAAAAGATAAAACCAGTCTCTCGTTTTAGAAGAATTAAATGTAACTGGACAATCACATCAAATCCCGGAGTTGACAAGAAAGAAAGAAGCATGGTATAATTTCATCAAATTTCGTTTTAAGAGGTAAATTATGTTTCATCTGGCTGACCCTAAAGATATTAAAGAGGGAAAAATTACCGATGTCTACTTTGAGAGAACGGTAAAAATCATTAAGGCGAAGGGAATAGACAGAAGGGTAGCCGCAGAAGTCAGAGCTAGCCAGCTTCCTGCCTCTTACCCCTGGGCTGTTCTGGCTGGACTAGACGAGGTTCTCACTCTTTTTGAGGGAATAAAGGTTAACCTCTGGGCTATGCCCGAAGGCACCTTCTTTCACTCTTTCGAGCCAGTTTTAGTAATAGAGGGAAACTACAGTGATTTTGCTAAATATGAGACACCCCTTCTGGGGTTTCTCTGTCAAGCTTCTGGAGTAGCCACCCGGGCAGCCAGATGCAAAAAGGCTGCTGGAGACAAACTCATCTATCATTTTGGAGCCAGAAGAATGCACCCGGGGATAGCCCCTATGATTGACCGAGCCTCCTTCATCGGCGGATGCGATGGAGTAGCTGTAACGAGGAGTGCCCAGGAGCTAGGGGAAGAGCCCATTGGAACTATTCCCCATGCTCTCGTTCTCCTGGTAGGAGATACGGTTAAAGCGACCCGAGTTTTCGATGAAGTTATTGAACCCGAAGTTAAACGGGTAAGCTTGATAGATACTCTGGGAGATGAGAAGTTCGAGGCCCTGAGAGTAGCTGAAGAATTGGGGAAGGATCTCTTTGGCGTAAGACTAGATACCCCCTCCTCCAGAAGAGGAGACTTCCTGCAGCTTCTCAAAGAGGTAAGGTGGGAACTGGATCTCAGGGGATTCAATAAGGTAAAGCTCTTCGTCTCCGGAGGGATAGATGAGGAAAAGATCAACCAGCTAAATCAAGTAGCAGACGCCTTTGGAGTAGGCACCTGGATAAGCAATGCCCCGGTTATAGATTTCGCTCTGGATATAGTTGAGATGGAGGGAAGACCCTTTGCCAAAAAAGGTAAATGTTCAGGCACAAAGCAGGTATGGCGGTGCTCATCCTGTGATTCCACCCTCATCCTTCCTAGAGGAAAGAGAGCTGAGAGGTGCTCCTGTGGTGGAGAAATGTTCCCGCTGCTCAAACCTATGATAGAGG
>SOJT01000056.1 GCA_004376485.1 Candidatus Aerophobota bacterium
ATTCTGGCGGTTCTGGGAACTATTTTTGGTGGCTGGTTCTTTTTAAATTTCCTCCCCAAGGGGGAGCCCTTGAGGCTCCTATCGGGAGGTTTTATTCCCCTCTGTAATATTGGCGTTGGACTCAAGGTGGGGGGGGGGATATTTGCCGTTTTCTTAACTTTGATTCTTTTCCGCCTATCGGAGAAGGGAGAGGGAGACTAAAGATGTTATTCTTCCTGTGTTTTGCTCTGTTTCTCATTGGCCTTTACTGTGTACTTATCAAGAAGAATCTCTTAAAGATAGTGATGGGAATTATTATCATGGAATACTCAGTGAATCTTTTCCTCATTATGGTGGGATATAAAGCTGGAGCTGTAGCTCCCATAGTTACAGCAGGAGTAGAAAAAGCAAATTTCGTTGACCCCTTGCCCCAGGCGCTGGTAATCACCGCAATAGTTATTGGTATTGCCACCCTGGCTCTCATGGTAGCCCTTTGTATGCGGGTATACGATAGATATAAGACTTTCGACATTACCAAGATTCGCCGATTAAGAGGCTAAAAAGCCAAGGAGACAAGATGAATTTAGTTCCCTTATTCATGGCTATTCCCCTGGGAGCAGCCTTTATTGTGGTCCTCCTGGGTAGATTTAAAGAAGCTGTTAGCGACGCTGTGGCAGTGATCGTTAGCCTGATTCTGACTATCCTCTCCTTTGTCTTAATCATTCCTCTTTCCCAAGAAGGAATCTTCGTCTACCGAATGGGCAGGTGGATTCCTCCCTGGGGGATAAATCTGGTCCTGGATGGACTGAGTCTCCTTATGCTTATCATTATAAATCTGGTGGCTTTCTTGGCTATTCTCTATTCGGTGAGCTATATGAAAAAGTTCACCGCCAAGTCCACTTACTATGGCCTTTTTCTCCTGATGGTGGCTGGTATGAATGGAGTGGTCCTCACTGGAGACTTCTTTAATCTTTTTGTCTTCCTGGAGATTGCTGCTATTGCATCTTATGCTCTTGTTGCTTTTGGAGTGGAAGCGGAAGAACTGGAGGCTTCTTTCAAATACATGGTCATGGGCTCAGTGGCTTCGGTGCTTATCCTTTTTTCCATAGGGCTCATCTATTCTCTCACTGGATCTCTTAACATGGCCCATGTGGGAACAATTTTGCAGGGACAGAATGGAAATCTAATCTCCTTCTCCATGATTCTTTTCCTGGCAGGATTTGGATTAAAAGCGGCCATAATGCCCTTTCACGCCTGGCTTCCCGATGCCCATCCCAGTGCTCCTGCCCCCATCTCGGCCATGCTATCAGGAGTGCTCATAAAAGCTCTGGGGGTTTATGTCCTACTGAGAATATTCTTCAATGTATTCGGCATGAACATCCAGCTTTCCTGGATCTTCATGATCCTGGGATGTCTCTCCATGGTGGGAGGAGGGCTCCTGGCCATAAAACAGGAGGATTTTAAAAGGCTCCTCGCTTACTCTTCCATATCCCAGATTGGCTTGATTATGCTGGGAGTGGGATGTGGCAACTACTGGGGGATTCTGGGAGCTCTCTTTCACCTTTTCAACCATGCCTCCTTCAAGGCCCTTTTATTCTTAAATTCCGGGGCGGTGGAATATTCTACCGGAACCCGAGAATTAAAGAAGATGGGGGGACTGAGCAAGGCAATGCCATTTACTGGAGCAACTTCTACTATTGGGAGTTTGTCCATTTCAGGGATTCCTCCTTTGAATGGCTTCTGGAGTAAGCTCTTCATCATTATGGGGCTCGTTTATGCCGGAAGATATGTTCTAGCTGTCATTACCATCCTGGTTTCTGTGCTTACCCTTGCCTATTATCTCAAAGTCCAAAGGTACGCCTTTTTCGGTAAGCTGGGGGAGGGTTTAGAGAAAGTCAAAGAGGTTCCACCTCTTATGTGTGCATCTATGGTTGCCTTAGCTATAATCTGCGTAGGAGCAGGGATTTTCTTTTATCCCATTATGAAAACTATCCTGGAACCAGCAGTGAGGGTTCTGCAAGAGGGAATTGGATACAGCAATCTTATCCTAGGGGGATAGTATGAAGAAACTGGTGCTTTTCCTGGTTAGTTTTACAGCATGGCTGGTGCTTACCTGGACCATCTATTATCCCGCCCTTTTAATTGGGATACTTATCTCCATCATCATTGGTTTCTGGTTTGGTGATCTATTTACTCAGCGCCCCAGACATTTTTTCCAGATTAAACGTTTACTCTATTTGCTGTATTATATTCCAATATTCCTCTATTACTGTACTCTTGCCAATCTGGATGTTGCCTACCGAGTTCTTCATCCTTATCTTCCCATTGAGCCGGGAATCGTCAAAGTCAAGACAACTCTTAAATCCGAGGTGGCTAGAGTAGCTCTGGCTAACTCCATCACCCTAACCCCGGGTACTATGTCAGTAGCCTTAACCGATGATGGTTATATCTATGTCCACTGCATCAAGGTTTACTCTGCGGATCTAAAAGAGGCCACTCAAAGGATTGTCAGCCGATTTGAACCTATCCTCAGGGAGGTGTTTGAATGATTCCTCGACTTCCTCTTATCTTTTTCATCCCCTTAATCTTGAGCTGTTTTCTCTGTCTATACAGAGTTTTTCGAGGTCCTACTTCCGCTGATAGAATAGTAGCGGTAGATATTCTGGGAATCCTGGTAGTAGGGTTCTGCGCCCTGTTTGTGGTATATACTCCCCGCAAATACTTCATGGATATTGCTATTGCCTGGACTCTTCTAGGTTTTATCGGAGCATTAACTTTAGCCAAGTATCTGGAGGGAAAGAGATTCGATGAGTGAAACCGTAGTTTTTGTTGGAAAGGTGATCGTCTTAATTGGAGTGCTCTTTGATCTTCTTGGATGCATTGGACTGGTAAGACTCCCTGATGTTTATAATAGACTGCAGGCCTCAACCAAATGCGTCACCCTGGGAACCTGCCTTATTCTCTTTGGAGTTTTTCTTATGAGTGGCTTTCTTTGGAAATCCCTCCTGGCCATTGTCTTTGTGGCCCTTAGCGGTCCAACCGCTGCTCATGCCATCTCCCATGCTGCTCACAAAGCTGGGGTTAAACTTTGGGAAAAGAGCGTAGTAGACAAATACCAGGAGGATAAGAAAAAGGTAAAAGAAAGTTAGGTCGTAGGAGTGCGAAATATAGTATCTTAAAAAAGGGAAGTTCTATGAAGTACCCAAAACTGCGAGAATTAAGAGAAGCTGTAACAGCTTTAATCAAAGGTCCATACACTACTAAATTTCCCAAGGTTCCCTCACCAGCGGCGCCGGCCTATCGGGGTAAGCCGGAGTTCGACGAGGAGGAATGCGTTGTCTGTGGGGCCTGTGCCAATGTTTGTCCAGCTGAGGCTATAGAGATTATAGAGGAGGGCGCTCCTGAAGGAAAAAGGAAAATGATTCTTCACTACGATATCTGCCAATTCTGTGGTCAGTGCCACAGGGACTGTCTTACTGAAGAAGGAATCTCCCTCACCCAGAAGTACGATCTGGCTACTTTAGATAGAAAGGAATGT
>SOJT01000071.1 GCA_004376485.1 Candidatus Aerophobota bacterium
AAACTAGAAAGTTCAGTCAAAATATAATACACTAAATAGATTTCGTCAACAGGAAACACCTCAGCACCCCTCCTTTTCGCTGCATATCCGCTTTGGATCATCTCTGCTCATCTTCTCCCTTCGGGAAAGACTTGAAACTCGTCTCTTCGCTCCTCAGACACAAGTCTTTCTTCTTCCTCAACTCGAAGACTCGTTACGGTAGCTTCTATAATGCTCCTTCGAGGAATGTGCTTCGGTGCACATATAAATTCTCACACTTCAAAGAGAGCTGCTTACGTTAGGGAGCGCGGGCCAGGGTGAGAACATAAATCTCCCTTGTTTCAAAAGTTCTGAGGAGCCTGGCCGCTTCTCTAAGGGTAGCCCCCGTTGTATAGACATCGTCCACCAAAAGAATGGTTTTGCCCCTGAAACTCGTTCCATTTCTCACCTGAAAAGCATCCTTCAAATTGGCCATTCTTTCCTGCTTGCTGAGTTTTATTTGAGGTTGGGTTTCCCTGATTCTCAGAAGAAACTTGTCTACCAGTTTCAGGTTTGAGAATCTGGATATAAAATGGGCTAAAAGATAAGCCTGGTTAAATCCCCTTTGTTTTAATTTCTTTCGATGCAGGGGAATGGGAATGATCTCATTAAGCTCAGAAAAAGGCAGAGAGTTTTGTTCCAGATACCTCTTCAAAATCTTTTTTATCTCTAAGAATATTCTTTTTTTTCTTTCATATTTCAGAAGATGAATAGCCTCTTTCATCACACCTTCATAGAGAGTGGGAACAAGTAACCTCTTGTAAAGAGCAGGTTCTGTGCGGCATTCCTCACAAAGAAGGGAAAATGGTCCCCCAGGGACATCCAATGGGGTAAAGGGTTTACTGCACCTTGAACAATAGGGAGGCATAAGCCACTTAACCTTGCTCCAACAACTGCTGCAAATGAAGCTACGATTGAGAGGTTCCAGCGATCTTTTGCATATCTTACATTGGGCAGGAAAAAAAAGACTTACTGCACCTTCCACTACCTTCTTAACCACCGCTTATTTCCTTGTGTCCAATCATCAGAATTTTATTGTAATTCCGATGATTAAAACTAATATACCGAGCAAGCTTCTAGTTGTCAACTTCCATTGCTACATTTTCTTGACAAGCTATTGATTTATGTTATAGTACCAAAAAATAAGAGATGGTGAAAAGGATTGTCAGTAGAAGCTCTCAATGGGAATGTGCTGGTTCTCAACAGATTCTGGCAGACTACCGACATATGCTCTGTCAGAAGAGCTATCTGTTTACTTTACCTGAAACATGCACAGGTAGTAATGAAGGACGGGGGGGCTTTCTATACTTTTGGTTTCGAGGATTGGCAAGATTTCTCCCGGAATACCTCTGACGATAACGATATAATCAGAACCATCAGTTACAATCTCAAGATACCTCGCATTATCCTCCTGCTCATTTATGATAAACTCCCTCCCTGGGAAGTGAAATTTACCCGAAAGAACATTTACAAGAGAGACAAGAACATCTGCCAGTATTGTGGAGAAGAATTCCCGCCCGAAGATCTCAATCTGGACCACGTGGTTCCCTCGTCCCGTGGAGGCAAAGACAGTTGGGAAAACGTTGTCTGTTCCTGCCTTGTCTGTAACCTGCGCAAAGGAAACCGAACATTGAGCGAGAGCGGGATCAATCTTATCAGACTCCCTAAAAAACCAAGGTGGACAGCTTTTGTTAAAGACAATTTTGCCGGGGTGAGAGAAGAGAGCTGGAAAGATTTTCTTGATATAGCCTACTGGAATGTAGAATTAGAACAGGATAAGGAATAAATAGATGTGTCCTTTATCTCCTATCACTCAAACAGATCTTCCGGGAGTGAAACTCTTCAAAAGAGGGAAAGTGCGTGATATTTATGATTTGGGAGATGAGCTTCTCATAGTGGCTACGGATAGAGTCTCAGCCTTTGATTGTGTTCTCCCTGATCCTATTCCCTCTAAGGGAAAGGTCCTAACAGCCCTATCCTCTTTCTGGTTCAACCGCACCAGGGATACTATTCCCAACCATCTCATCACCACCAGTCTCAAAGATTATCCTCCTGATCTGCAGCAATTCAAGGATATCCTGGAAGGAAGATCCATGTTAGTAAAGAGGAGCGAGGTAATTAAAATTGAATGCATAGTCAGGGGATATCTGGCTGGATCTGCTTACAAGGAATATCGGAACTACGGTTCCATCTGTGGTATCACCTTACCTCGAGATTTGAGAGAGGCAGACCCTCTCCCTGAAGTCATCTTCACTCCAGCCACAAAGGCTAGTAGTGGTCACGACATAAATATCACCAGAGAGAAGATGAGGAAGCTCATCGGAGATGAGTTGAGTGAGAGGCTAGCCGAGATAAGCCTGAAGATTTACAAAAGAGCCAGTGAGCTCCTAAAACCTAGAGGGATAATGGTCTCGGACACTAAATTTGAGTTTGGATTTTTCAATGGAGAAGTGATCCTTATAGACGAGCTTCTCACTCCTGACTCCTCTCGATTCTGGTCCCGAGAAGAATATAGACCAGGCCAGCATCAAAAGAGCTTTGATAAGCAGTTTTTGCGGGATTACTTGGAAACTCTCCCTTGGGATAAAACTCCGCCTGCCCCTCATCTTCCCCCCCATATTATCAAAAAGACGAGCGAAAGATACCTCGAGGCCTACCAAAGAATTACAGGAGAAAAGCTGGGTATATGATACTCACCCAGTATGCCTTCTCAGCTACCCCTCGCTTCTAAAGATTGTTGATAATTGCTGAAAATATGCTATTAGGGCTAGGAGACATTGACAAGAGGCTTCTTTCGGCCTATAATAGTATAGTCTGAGGTTGAGGGCAAAAATGCAACTATCCCAAAGAAACAAATTAGAAAAAATGGAGAGAAGATACGAAGAGCTTCACCATTTGCTCTCTGATCCCCAGGTAGCTCGAAATAGAAATCTTTTAGAAAAATACAGCCGGGAGTTCGGCAAGCTGAAAGAGTCAGTTTCTCTCTGGCAAAGATATAGAAAAGTCGAGGAAGAGATAAGAAAGCTAAGAGGAATTCTTGCCGATGATAAAGAAGAGGAGGATATTAAACAGCTAGCCAGAGAGGAAGAAGGAAATTTGGAAAAAGATCTGGAAAACTTACAGCAAAAGTTAACTAAGGCTCTGCTGCCTCAAGATTCTTATGTAGAGAGAAATGTTATTATGGAGATTCGGGCAGGAACAGGGGGAGAGGAAGCAGCCTTGTTTGCTGCTGATCTTTGCAAGATGTACAGTCGCTTTGGCGGGAAAAAAAATTGGAAAATAGAGAATATGGATTTTCGTCTCACTCCCAGAGGAGGAATCAAAGAAGCCATTTTCGCGGTTGAAGGCAAGAACGTGTTTGAAACCCTGAGGTTTGAAAGTGGGGTACACCGGGTGCAAAGAGTGCCTATTACCGAATCGAGTGGAAGAATCCATACCTCAACGGTTACCGTAGCTGTTCTTCCCGAGCCTGA
>SOJT01000054.1 GCA_004376485.1 Candidatus Aerophobota bacterium
GGGAATGATAAGTTCCTGTCCAGGGTAAATAGTGGTACCAGCTAGGCTGTTGATTTTTTTGATATCTTGCCAGGGGACACTAAACCTTTCTTCTAATTTCACAAGGGAATCCCCTTTTCTTACGATATAATTGCGGGCAAGGGAAGATTCCGGAAAGGAAATAAGGAAAAAGGCAGCCGCCAGAACACTCATAAGAATGATTATTCTGTGTATTTTCCTCTCCTGATCCATTCCCTTGGGCATGCTCTTTCTCTCCCTAGCTTTCTATCAGGCTTCTCACATCCATATCAATAAGATGAGGTTCCTGCTTGAGGCAAAGGAAAATAAAAATTCCATTATGGTCGGGATGGGGGGATTCGAACCCCCGACCTCCTACTCCCGAAGCAGGCGCGCTAAACCAGGCTGCGCTACATCCCGAAAGTTTCTTTCCTAGATCCTAAATCCCACTAAGCCTATCACTCCCAGACTGGCTAAAAGGACAATAATCCCTGCCAGGCTTACTCCTATACAGATAGCCAAAAAGGCATATTTAGTCTCTATGGATAAAAGGAAGCTGACCAGGGTTCCTGTCCAGGCACCGGTAACGGGGAAAGGAATAGCCACCAGGACAATAAGGCCTCCGAATCCATATTTCTTCACCAGATCCTGTCTCTTCTCGGCTCTGCCCAGGGTCCAATGGAGCAATTTCTCCCCCTTGGTCCATCGTTGAGCTAGAGCGGATATTTTTTTTAGACCCAAAAGTAAAGGGAGAACTGGTACTATATTGCCCGCTACTGCTATGGAATAGGCCTTCCAGGGGGAAAGCCCCTGGGAAAGACCGTAGGGAAGAGCCCCCCGCAGCTCCGATATAGGTAACATACTGATAAGGAAGGTCAAAGTTTCGGGAGAAGAGAGCCAGCTATTCACCTCTCACACTCTCATCCCAACCATACTTTCCTATAAGAGGAACAAAGACACATCTTTCTACCGTCTTCACCTTTGGACGCCCCTTCTCCTTCTTTATCACCTTCAGGTCCTGAGAATAGATGCTGCCAACCGGGATCACCATAATACCTTTTTCCTTTAACTGATCCATCGCAGGAGAAGGAATCTCTTCAGCGGCAGCCGTTACCAGAATCCGATCGTAGGGGGAGAATTCCTTCCAACCCAGGGTACCGTCACCAACTAAAATCTTGATATTGGTATAGTTAAGTTTCTCTAAAATCTCCTCGGCTCTCCTGGCTAGAGTCCTTATCCTCTCTATGCTATAGACCTGCTTGGATAGTTCGGCCAGAATAGCAGTTTGATATCCGGATCCGGTACCAATCTCCAAAACCTTCTCATTCCCTGTGAGTTCCAGACACTGAGTCATCAGGGCCACCATATAAGGCTGAGAGATAGTTTGGCCCTCTCCTATGGATAAAGGAAAATCCCCGTAAGCATCCTCCCTCAGTTCTGCGGGGACAAATACTTCCCGCTTGACCTTACGAAAACTTACAAGTACCCTCTCATCCTCGATTCCGCGGGGGATAAGTTGCTCCCTAACCATCTCCTCCCGAAGTCTGTCGTAATTCACCCCACTCCCCGGGTTATTTTATCAGAAAACTCCCTCTTGTCAATTATTCTGGGCTATGATAGGGGATTTCCTCCCTTTCTTTGGAAGATTCTCTATCCTTGATGAGGATGCGTCTCAAAACCTGGGATAGGGAAGTATCCTTCACCGTCTCTAAAGTACCCTCTATCTTCTCCACTTCTCTTTTTGGTAATCTGGGAGTAGTCTTTCCTTCTTTGATTAAAGCTCGTGTTTTTCCTGACTTAGCTTTTTTCACTTCTCCCAGGCGGAAATAGATATTCTCTACTACCCCTTCTCCGTATCGACGATTAAATTCAGAGATGATATCATGCTTAATATAGCTCAATTGGGCCAGCCAGGGAGAACTATCCACCAGGACAAAGAGACTCCTCTTTCTTATGGCCAAAGGGCGGGTATGAAGATTAATTTTCTCTCCCACCACCTCCCTCCATTGACTCAAGGCCTCGAGTTGTCTAATTTTTTTATCTACACCTAGATTTTTGAAAACCCTCTCCAACACTGAGCCTACCCTGGAAGGAAAAGCGTCTCGCTTCATAAAAGCATCTCCACCTTGCTCTCTTTTATCCGGTAAAAACAAGTACTTTTTTCCCTCTTTTGACTAGGAAAAGAAGGCGATTTCTTTGGGCGAGGATTTTTGGTGATTTTGGTGAGAGACTCGGCATACCAGACAGTAACGGGATTCGAGGAGATGTGATTCTCTCTACCCCATTCCTCATTCTTTCTCCGTACGGATGGGCATTATCACATAAATGTAGTCTTTGCTTTCAGCAGGTCGGATGAGCCCGGGACTGACGGAATCGGTTAGCTCAAGGGAAACCTCTCCTGAATCAATAATTTTGAGAACATCCAGAAGATAAGTGGAATTAAAACCGATCTGGATATCTCCCTCACCTTCTCTTCTCACCATAAGTTCCTCGTAAGCATAACCTGTCTCAGGAGAGATGGCACTTATGGAGAGAAGATTCTCTTTCAATTTAAACTTGAGCAGACGAGATTTCTCCTCGGCGAGAAGAGCGACTCTTTTTGAGGCTGCTAAAAGCTCATTTCTATCAGCCATAATGGTTATCCTATGCTCTTTGGGGATGACCTCTCGATAGTCGGGAAACTTGGCTTCTATCAGTTGAGAAATGAGGAGAACGTTTTCCATCCTAAAGAAAATCTGGCTCTTGCCGGCTCCCACCCGCACCTCTTCCCCTTTTTCCATCACTCTCAAAAGCTGCTGCAAAGCTCTTAAGGGGATAATGATTTGTACCGGGGCCAGCTCCAGCGAAGGCTCAGAGGCACGGATAAAGGCAAGTCTTCTCCCATCGGTAGCCACCATCTTTATCTCTTTCTCCTCAATTTCGAGGTGGACTCCATTCAAGTTCTGTCGGGTTTCATCAACAGAAGCAGCGAAAATAGTTTTCTGAATCATTTCCTTTAATTTTTCCCGGGCCAGGGTAAACTCTTTTCCCTCTTCCAGTTTGGGGATTTCGGGAAACTCAGCCGCCTCAAGACCCAAAAGGTGAAAGAGCGATTTCTCACACTTTATGGCAGCTTTGGTATCCTCTGTGGTGAGACTTACCCCCAAAGGAGGCAGTTCTCTGAGAATTTGGAATAGCTTATTTCCAGGAAGGCAGATCTCACCTTCTTCCAGCACCTGGGAAGGAAAGAAAGCCTGAATAGTTGTCTCCAGATTGGTCGCCGCCAGATTCACCCTCTCTCCCCTGGCAGTCATTAATATGTGGGAAAGGATGGGAAGAGTAATGCTGGTCAGGGCATTTTGGACCACTCGAACTCCTTCTAAAAAATCCTGTCTTTGGCAATTTATCTTCATCGCTGTCTCCTTAGCCCTTCAAGATACTCTAAGCTTTTTTTCCTCGATCCTTCCGGGAAAAATAAGCAAATCACC
>SOJT01000195.1 GCA_004376485.1 Candidatus Aerophobota bacterium
CCGATATCGCTCATCTTCGGCACCGGAGCCTTTTCTTTAGGAGGAATATACATCAGTTCCTTCACGGGTCTACCTTTTAGGAAGTGTTGCTCCACTAGCCGAGGCACATCTTTCTCGGTAAGTACCTGATAGAATATTTCATCTGGGTGAACTGCCATAATCGGTCCCTGGGCACATAGTCCGTTACATCCGGTCATTACAACTCGAATCTCTTTGTCGAGCGTGTGCTTCCTTATCTCATTTTCTAGAGCTTCCTTTATCCTCAGGGATCCATTGGAAACACACCCGGTCCCTCCACATAGCATAAGCTGCATTCTACATTCACTCATTTGGGCTTCCTTCCTCAAACACTTGAAATATTTACTCGGTAACTTCGAACCACGGGATTCGAATACTTAAGCTAGTTGTTCGCTACCCATAGCCAGAGCATACTTGGTAACGACGTTGCCCCCCATAACGTGCTCCGTAAATATTTCCCGAGCCTTCTTCTCAGTCAAGTCAACATACTTGACCGGGGCCTGCTCCCTCAATTCGACAGTCATCATGGGCTCACGACTGCAGAGCCCAGCACAACCGGAACTGGCAATGATTACATCTTTCGCTCTCTTTTCTTTAATTAGGGTCAAAATAGCGTCCTGTATCTTGGTAGCACCGGCGGCAATACCGCAAGTTCCCATATGAATAGTGACTCTAGCTCGACCGGCACCTTCCCGTAATTCAAGTGTTTTTCTCACTTTTTCCCTGATTTGTTCAAGGTTTTCAGGTTTTAACTTTGTCATGTGCTCCGTCCCTGTATTTGCCTACGGTCTTTTGAGCCTTTACCTGGTTCATCTTCCCGTAGAAATCCTCCCCAACAATGACTACCGGGGCTAATCCACAGACGCCGACGCAGCGCACCGCTTCTAAAGTGAAATTCAAGTCAGGGGTCGTCTGGCCAGCTTTAATCCCTAAGTCTCGCTCCAGTGCATCCATTATTTTCCGACCGCCTCTGACATGGCAAGCGGTACCGAGACAGACGCTGATTACGTACCGGCCCCGCGGTGTCAGACTAAAGCCCTTGTAAAAGGTAACTATGTTGTATATTTGACTTAGAGGAATATCCAGTTCAGAGGAAACATATTTTAGTATATTCTCGGGCAAATACCCGTATTCGATGTTGATATCCTGGAGAAGGGGCACTAGGGTTCCCCTTCCATTTTCGTTGTTCCCTATTAGGGTAGTAATCTTCTTCAAGTCCTTCTCTTCCAACTCCGGTCTGACTATTTCCTTCTCGTCACGCTGAGGTATGTTTCTCACCGGACAATTGTTCCAGCAGCTACCACAACCAGTACATTTGGATTCATCAACGAACCGGGGATTTTTCTTGACTCGTACCTTAAACATGCCCGGTTCACCTTCAATCTTATCCACATCGGCCATGGTAATAATTTCGATATTCTGGTGCCTTCCGGCATCTACCAACTTGGGAGCCAGGATACACATGGAACAATCGTTAGTGGGGAAGGTCTTGTCTAGTTGGGCCATGGTTCCCCCAATAGCAGGACGCTCATCCAGAAGATATACCTTATATCCCGATCCAGCCAGATCAAGAGCAGCCTGAACGCCTCCTATCCCTCCTCCAATGACCAGCACCGATCCTATTTTTCTTTTGTTCATGGTAGACAAATTACTCATTCTCCTTTCATCAGATTAAGGGAGCTAAGTAACGGCAAAGGGTCGGTTATGTGCCGGTCAAGCCAAGTCTTTCCGTCAATTCCCAAAGCCAGTCCCAGAAGCTCGGTAAAATAGAAGACCGGCAGACCATCTTCGCCATAGCGCATATCTAGATTCGCTTGACAGAGCGGACAGGCGGTAATTATGGCTTGGGCTCCTGCTTCTTTGCCCTCATCAACGATCACTTCAGCAAGTTTTTTCACGATATCAACTCTGGTTAAAGACAAACTTGCCCCACAACACTCAGTCTTATCGGACCAGGAGAGGCACTCTGCCCCAATAGCTTCTACCAGGTTATCCATGGCCTGGGGTTGTTCTTCATTATCAAATTGAGTAACTTCGTGGGGCCGGACAATTACACATCCATAGTAAGGAACCAACCTCAGACCTTTCAAGGGATTACTGACTTTTTTTCTGATGGTGTCCAAACCAACAACGTTACAAATGACATCGAGGAGATGCCTGATTTTGAAACCACCCTTATAAGGAGTACCCATTATCTGCTCCATCTTCTTGTTCAGTTCTGCATTCTCCTTCAGGACAATATCGGTTTTTTTAAATCGGGCGAAACAGGCAGCACAGGAAACAACTAGATCCAATCCTTGCTTTTCTGCCAGGATCAGGTTTCGGGCTGCCAGAGCATGACCGAGAAGATAACTGGTGCTGTGACCAGAACTCGCTCCACAACAGTTCCAGTCCGGGATCTCAATCAGTTCAAGCCCCAAGCGCTGACATGCAGCGCGGGTAGACAAACCATATTCTTTGGCGGTACCATCAAGTGAACAGCCCGGAAAATAGGATAATTTCAAATCTTACTCCTTTTACTCTCGCCAAAGGCCCTGAAAATGGCATCCAGTTCGTGGATATTTTCTATGCGGGTAGGCAAGAGATTTATTTTACCCTTATTAAACATCTTCATTCCCAGACCCATGTCCTCAAATAGATTTAACGTCAACACTTTTAAGGAAGCCAAGAGAGATAACTCGTGAAGACGTCCGTATTCCCGGATGCAATTGAGAAAAACTCGGTGAAATATCTGGATACTAGCTTGTTCACTCTTGATGCCATTTCTAATAGCTATCTCTTTGAGAGTATCCATTATGGTTGGTAGGTCTATTTCATTAGGACATCTAGTGAAGCAAGTCTCACAGGAAGCACAGAGCCAAATAGTGGAACTGGAGAGAACTCTTTCCTTTAGTCCAAGTTGAACCATCCTGATGATTTGATTAGGAGTCCAGTCCATGGCAAAGCTAATAGGACAACCAGCGGAACACTTCAGACAATGATAACACTGGCGTAATTCCTTGCCACTTTTTTGTTGCACCAGGTCGGCAAATCCAGGATCAACCCTCTCCTCGTTGCCGATCTTACCGATAGTGATGACTTTCACTTGTCTTGTCCTCCTGACCGTTGGCAACCTTGTCTCTTCTCGGGAGCTTCAGTCCTGACCGGTGTTTCACTAGTCAAGAAATACGAGAGACATTCTAGCTCCCTCGAGAGGTCGGCGGTGCGTAATCTGACGCCTTCGGGAACAACGATCCTGGTCGGAGCAAAGTTCAAGATAGCTCTTATGCCGTTAAAGACAAGCATATCAGCAACCCCTTGTGCTACCGCAGCGGGCACCGCAATAATGCCAATTTGTATGTCTTGCTCCTTAACTTGCTCCCGCATTTCAGATATGTCCCGCAGAATTACATCTTGCCATT
>SOJT01000217.1 GCA_004376485.1 Candidatus Aerophobota bacterium
AAGAATGAACCATGTCAAAATTATCAAAAGGAGGCATTAACAAAATGATATCTAAAAAAAGTTCTTGGCGTGATTACTTTTTGAAAGGCATAGGGTTGATCCTTACCTTTAGCCTTGTCTTAGGCTTATACCCTAGCTTGGGTTTGGCTCAGGAAAAGGTAAAAGTGGTTTGGAGTGAGTGGTGGGATCAGGAGTGGGGAGAAGAGAACATCAACTGGATAATATCCTCGTTTGAGAAAAAATATCCCAATGTGGATGTGGCCAAGATCTTCACTCCCTGGCCCAACATGTTCGACAAGTTAATGAGCCTCTGTGCAGCGGGAGAATCGCCCGATGTTATGGGGATGGAAGTTGATTGGTTCCTGGCGTTTGACAGGTTGGGAGTGATTGCAGATTTAGATACTCGGCTCGCCAAGGATCGAGATTTCCAGGCCAATCTTGCCGATAGCGCTTTTATTGGCTGGAAGGGGAAAACAAAGCTCCTATATTGGTATGCTATGTCCTACCACTTTGTGTATGATACCGACGTATTTGAGGAAAAAGGTTTAGTACCACCATCTTCATGGGACCATCTCAAATGGGTGTTAGCAAAACTCAAGGAGCCTGCGAAGGGTAAATATGGACTGGCCCTGCAACTATCCCTGTTAAGTTCTCAGCATATAGTGTTGCGGATGTTTCACACCCCTCTGGTTCAATTTGGTGGGCGACTCTTGGATGAGAATGGATTCCCCGTGTTCAACAGTGATGCTGGCGTGAGGGTGCTGAAGTACTGGAAGAGTCTGATGGATGAAGATTTAATTTATCCTGGAGCCCTAGAAACAACTGAGATGACCATGTATGAGATGATGGCTGCAGGAGATCTTCCTCTATTTCTGATTGGACCCTGGGTCCAATCAACGGTTCAACAGAGCAACCCTGATATACGACTTGCCTACAGCCCACCCTGGAAGGATGTGACCAGCGGATATGTGGCTGCTGGTAGCGGAATTTCCCTATCTACCCAATCGGAGCACCAGGATATAGCCTGGGAATTCATGAAGCACTTGTGGAGTGATGAAGTGGCTTTAAAAATGAGCAAGGTGGCGTCCATGCCTTTCGCTACCAAGACAGTATTTGCTGCGCCGTTTATGAAAGAAGATCCTATCCTTCGCTATCAGCTCGACATGATTGGTGATCCTGCCTCCCAACCTTACTCTCCTGTTCCTGAGATGCTGGATCTCTATCGCGTTTTATCGGAGAATATACAGGCGTTCTACCTGGGGCAAAAGACGGCCAAAACTGCTTTAGATGATGCGGCTGAATACTGGAGAAAGGTAATTCAGGAATACAAGTAGAGTGATTTAGTTTAAAGGCACAGGGGCTTCACAGCTTCTGTGCCTTAATATTAATAGAGGGAAGTTGATGTCGCTATTCCGGTCTCTAGTGAGAAGATACAAAGAAAAGTACGACCTGGTGGGAATTCTTTTTATTGGTCCCCCCATCATATACTTATTTTTAATCATTATTTATCCGTTAATCACCATCTTCCCGGCTAGTTTCCAGGAGTACGTTCCCTCATCTCAATCCTTTGTTTTTGTAGGTTTAAAGCAGTTTCAACGCCTCTTCGCAGATAAGCTATTCTGGCTAAGTATAAAAACTACATTTGTCTTTGCTGGTTTCACAGTTATCCTGCACCTTCTTCTTGCATGGGCGTTAGCTTTGCTGTTAAATACACGATGGTGGCCCAGTCGGAGGGTGAGAAATCTCTTTCGGGCTGTTTTGCTTTTCCCCTGGATCTTCTCACCAGCGGCATGTGCATTGCTCTGGGGTATTCTGTATCACCCTAGAGGGTTTTTATCTTACTTCTCTCAACAGCTTCTGCACACCCGTATAGGTTTTCTCAGTGATCCAAAAGTAGCTCTCTGGTCTGTGCTTCTTGTCAATGGGTGGAATTGGTATCCCTTTTATATGATAATACTTCTTGGCGGATTACAATCCATTGATAGGTCCCTGTATGAATCTTCTGAGATAGACGGGGCCAATCGATTCCAGTCATTTTTTCATATTACGCTTCCACTGATGACCCCTCTAATGATGATGATCGTGATTATCGATTTCATAGGTACATTTATTGTCTTTGATCTTGTCTGGATAATGACAAAGGGAGGACCTTTACGCACCACCTACCTTATCAGCTTTTTTCTTTATGAGAAAGGACTTATGACCTATAAATTAGGCTATGCTTCAGCAGTAAGCGTTTTTATGGCTCTTTTTCTATCTGCATTTGTAGCTGTTTACCTTATTTTGTATCTCAGGAGAAGTAAGGTATGAGAGCAACCAAAAAAGTCTACAGATCTTTCCTCGTGTATGGCGCGTTGGGTGCTGTGGGCTTTCTGTTTCTGTTTCCAGGCATCTATGGCGTGCTGGTCTCGTTTAAGCTCAATCGGGAGATATTTATCTGGCCGCCAGCTATACTGCCACGCCTCTGGAGCCTTGAGGGATATGTGGAGATTCTTTCCCAACCCAAATATATACGTTACTTCTTTAATGCCTTTCTTATTTCCACTTTCACATCTTTTGTGTGTGTGATCCTTGGCTCTTTAGGTGGCTACGGTATCTCCCGATTCAGAATTCCAGCAAAAGGCATTCTTATGTTGGGTATTATTGCCTTGATGATGTTTCCCGGACCCATCTTGATGATTCCCTATGTTAGATTATCAAAGGCCCTGCATTTATACGACACCTACCTTGCTTTGGTGATGGTCAACAGCGGCTTTAGCCTCCCCATCGCTATCTGGCTACTCAAAACTTTTTTTGACTCTATTCCACCGGCAATAGAGGAGGCAGCCCTGATAGATGGATGCACCCGTCTCAAAGCACTCATTTATGTGATCGGCCCCCTGGCACGCGCCGGAGTTATTGCCATATTTGCCTTTGCCTTCCTGAGAACCTGGAACGAGTTTATGTTCGCTATGATTTTGACCAAAGGACCAGAACGAGCACCCATTAGTGTGGGGCTTGCATCATTTTTTACCTCGTATAATGTTCACTGGAATGCCATTATGGCAACAACAGGACTTTCCATTATTCCGCTGATGATCATTTTCATTTTTCTGCAGCGTTACATTATTAGCGGTATAACTGGTGGAGCGGTAAAGTAAGAGGAGATAGATGAAAAAGAGGCGACAGCCATGGCACATCTACTTATGGGATATGATGTAGAAAATTACTTGGATCCTTGTCTGAAGAAGAATTTAGATTGGCAGGTCACACGTCGGTTTCTGTCCCGAATGCGTCGTGTCCATGAAGATCTAAATGTTCCATGTACTTTATTCATCTGTGGACTTTTACTAGAGGAATCAGACGTCTTAAAAGCTCTCCAGGACCTTGCAGGTTCTCAATTATTTGATTTGCAGCAACACACGTATTCTCATCAGC
>SOJT01000040.1 GCA_004376485.1 Candidatus Aerophobota bacterium
AGAGTCCCGAGATACTCTTGACAAAAGCGGTAAAGATTATATTCTAAATCATCACAGTTTTTGTAAGAACTGTGATGATTTAGAAAAACAAAGGAAAAACCTTAGCTGAAACATAAGATATTCAAGGGTCGAAGCACTTTTCTTGAATATCTTGATCTTTGAAAATAGATGGGGGGTGATGGCAATTAACTTGATCAATCTGATCTGTGTTTTGTTAGGAACTTTAGGGGGATGGGCAGTAGCTACTTTTCTTAAGAGGGCAAGAGCGAGGTCTTTGTTTAATAAAGCCCAGGAAAAGTTAACCCAGGTAGAGGAGGAGATAAGAGGTAAGAGAAGGGAAATTGAGCTGGAGAGAAGGGAAGAACTCCACCGAGTAAGGGCTGAGTTCGAGAAAGAGACGCAGTTAAAAAGAGAGGAACTAAGTAAGCTATCTAAAAGGTTAGTAGAAAGAGAGGAAATTTTAGATCGTCGATTGGAGAAACTGGAGAAGGATAGCAAAGAGCTACTTTTGAAAGAGAGGAGTCTAGAGAGAGACAAAGAACAAATAAAGATTCTGGAAGAGAGACACAAAAGAGAACTGGAACAGGTAGCCGGTATCTCTTCAGAAGAAGCCAGGAGGATTCTTCTGGAGAACATTAAAAAAGAGGCAAGAGAAGAAGCTAATCAGATTATTCAAAAAGCGGAGAGAGAAGCTAAGGAAGTAGCAAGCAAAAAGGCAAGAGAGATTGTCTCCATCGCCATTCAACGTCTTGCTGTGGACCAGGTGGTAGAATCCACAGTTTGTGCGGTGACTCTACCTAACGATGAGATGAAAGGTAGAGTAATTGGAAGAGAAGGGAGAAATATAAGAACATTTGAGGCTCTTACAGGGGTGGATTTGATTGTAGACGATACTCCTGAAACGGTGGTCATATCCTGCTTCGATCCTCTGCGAAGAAAAATTGCGGAGGTTAGCCTACAGCGTCTCATTTCTGATACTCGGATCCATCCAGCTCGAATTGAGGAGATAGTGGAAAAAGCCAAAAAAGATGTGGAAGAGATTGTGCAGGAAGAGGGACGGCGAGTAGTCTTTGATATGGGAATTTCCGATCTTCCTTTGGAGCTGGTTAATCTATTAGGGAAACTAAAGTTTCGTACTAGCTACGGGCAGAATGTACTAGAGCACTCCAAGGAGGTCTCCTATATTGCAGGTATTATGGCTGCGGAATTAGGAATGGATCCTGCTCAGGCAAAAAGAGCCGGCCTTCTTCATGATATTGGAAAGGCTGTTGATCAGGAAGTGGAAGGTCCTCATGCCGTGATTGGTTCTCATCTGGTTAAACGGTATGGTGAGGACTCAGCTGTTGCTCATGCGGTGGCAGCTCATCATGAGGATGAACCTGCCAGAAACACTCTAGCGGTGTTGATTCAAGCCTCAGATGCCATATCCGCGGCTCGGCCCGGAGCAAGACGGGAGGTTCTGGAGGCTTATCTTGAGCGGCTAGAGAATCTGGAGAAAGTAGCCAACTCTTTCCCTGGGGTAGATAAGGCCTATGCTATTCAGGCCGGGAGGGAAGTGCGCATAATTGTTCACCCTGAGCAGATTAGCGATGAGGAATCGGAGAGGTTATCTCGGGAAATTTCCGGCAGGATAGAAAAAGAACTCACCTATCCCGGACAAATTAAAGTCACTGTGATCAGAGAACATCGGGCCGTAGAATACGCCAAATGAAAAAGGATTTGTTTAAACTGGGTATCATGGGAGGAACTTTCAATCCTATTCATCATGGTCATCTTGCTGCTGCCGAATTTGTTAGAGAGGAATTCAAACTAGACGAGATTCTTTTCGTTCCCTCAGGAGAGCCTCCTCATAAACATAAGGGTGAGATTACTTCTCCAGAACATCGTTGGACCATGAGTCTTCTTGCTATCGGCAGTAATGAATGTTTTTCCGTCTCCTCGGTAGAAATTGACCGGGGAGGCGAGTCTTACACCAGGGATACCATTCTCGAGTTAAAAAAAATCTATGGCGCTAGGTTAGATTGTTACTTTATTACCGGGGCTGATGCTATCGCTGAGATATCTACCTGGCATAAGTCAGAGAATCTACCGGAATTGGCTAAATTCATTGCTGTTTCGCGACCAGGATATAAGCTAGGTATGAGCAAGATTGATCCTCGTTTTCGTCGATGTACTTATTTGATCGAGGTTCCGGCCCTAGCCATCTCTTCTACTGAGATCCGAGAGAGAATAAGGAAGGGAAAAACTATTAAGTATCTTGTGCCTGAAATAGTGGAGAGGTACATTCATAAAAATAAATTGTACCAGGGGGTTTGAAAGAGCCCAAAGAGGGTCTGGGGATGCGGTAAAGAGAAAATGCTCGCTATTGGAATTCAGAGCGGAGGCCTGGCAGTTTGATCTCTGAGCAGTTAGCTAGAGATGTTATCAGGATAGCTGAGGATAAAAAAGCCAAGGATGTAGTTGTTCTTAATCTCAAGGGAATCTCCATAATGAGCGATTATTTTATTATCTTGAGTGGTGAATCTTCTATACATATGCGAAGCATTGCTCAAGAGCTGGGAAGGAAATTGAGGGAAGAGAAAGTAAGACTTATTAATCCTAAGGATTTCATGAATGATCGCTGGATCCTTATGGATTTTGGTGCGGTAGTGGTGCACATATTTTCTGAGGAAGGGAGACAGTTCTATCAGCTGGAAAGACTGTGGGCTGATGCAAAGAAAATGATCTAGGGAAGGGGGGCATAGCTCAGTTGGGAGAGCGCGTCCTTGGCGTGGACGAGGTCGGGGGTTCGAATCCCCCTGCCTCCACCAGATAAAATCTGGGATAGTGAGAGAAAATTCCTAGGAAGGGGGCGGTGATGCATAAGGAAGATAGAATAGGCCCCAAAGGAAGTTATTTCTTGGCGGAGAGAAATTTAGGCATGTTGACGCAGCTAATGGGAGGGAATCAAGAAAAAAGTGAGGGAGGAGTGAACAATGAAGTTGCGAAAAAGAGTAGTCCTGGTAGTGCTGGCAGGGGTTTTAATCTTGGGATTGGCGGGTAGCAGTGTCCTGGCCCAGCGGCCTCAGAGTGTAGTGAGTACTAGCGATATAGGGCTGGTCCTGGGGTCAATAAATCTGGTGGAGTACGAGAGAGCTATCAACTCGGGCATTAGTTTCTATGTGGCGCCAGGCCTTGGTTTTGTGCGTATCAATTCCTTAGGAACTAACATTTTTGGTGCAATGGCAGGGATAAAGAAGTACTTTGGTGGCGCAGCCCTCGACGGATTGTGGTTTGGCGGCTATGGTGGTTTCTTTAGAGCGACAGTATCTCTTAGGATCTTGGGCGTCACTGTCAGCGACTCTCTTAATATCTTCGCTGG
>SOJT01000098.1 GCA_004376485.1 Candidatus Aerophobota bacterium
ATTTTCTGAAAATGAAAAAAAGAGACTAATTTTTGTAAAGGAGGTGTGATGATGGTGAGGAAACTGAGCAAGGAGGAACTTTTAGCCAAAGCTGAAGAGCCGAAAAAGTACGCTATGAAGTACCATCCCTTCTATCGTGGGAAAATCGGGGTGGAGCTTAAAGCTCCGGTAAGAGATTATAATGATTTTGCTATCTGGTATACTCCTGGCGTGGCTGAACCCTGTAAGGCCATCCATCAAGATACTTCAACTGTTTTTGAGTACACCAATCGGGCAAATTTTGTAGCCATAGTTACTGATGGCACCAGAGTACTTGGTCTGGGTGATATTGGTCCGGAAGCTGCCCTACCGGTAATGGAGGGAAAAGGTATGCTTTTTAAGTATCTGGGGGGTGTGGATGCTTTTCCCATATGTCTCGATACCAAGGACCCTGATGAGATAATCAGAGCCGTAAAATGGCTAGCTCCTACCTTTGGGGGGATAAACCTGGAGGATATCGCCAAGCCCAAGTGTTTTTATATCCTGGATCGGCTGAGGAAGGAACTGGATATTCCCGTATGGCACGATGATCAGCAGGGCACAGCCCTGGTTAATCTGGCGGGTTTAATGAGCGCTTTGAAGGTGGTGGGAAAGAGAATTGATAATATCTCCATAGCCTTCATAGGGGCAGGAGCGGCTAACATTAACAACGCCAAATACATCATGCTGGCTGGAGCCGACCCAGATCGGATGATTATGGTGGATAGCAAGGGCATCCTCAATCGGGAAAGGACCGAACTCAAGGAAACCGAACCAACCAAGTGGGCACTTTGTGAGAAGACAAACAAAGAGGAGAGACGCGGCGGAATAAAGGAAGCTGTGAAGGGAGCCGATGTCTGCATCGCTCTTTCTCACTCAGGGCCGGGGGTCATTGAAAAAGAGTGGGTGGCTGACATGGCTGATGAGGCTATTCTTTTTGCCTGCGCCAATCCTATCCCTGAGATATGGCCCTGGGAAGCAAGGGAAGCCGGAGTCAGGATTGTGGCTACCGGTCGTTCTGATTTCCCCAACCAGGTAAACAATTCTTTAGGTTTTCCCGCGGTCTTCAGAGGAACTCTGGATGTAGGTGCTAAGATGATAACGGACGAGATGTGCATCACTGCTTCTCGGGCTATATCCGGGTATGCGGAAAGAAAAGGTCTCTCTGATGAATACATAATCCCTACTATGGGCGAGACAGAAATGTTTGTTGAGGAAGCGGTGGCGGTAGGATTGAAAGCCGTAGAGCAGGGAGTGGCCAGAATGAAAAAGAGTGCTGAAGAGCTCAGAGAAAGCGCTTCCTCAGCCATAAAGATAGCTCAGGAAACGATGAGGCTGCGGATGGATAAGGGGTTTATCCAGCCTCCTCCAAAGTAAACCCTCAAGGTGAGAGTCCCGGAGCTATAGGATAAGGAGCCATAAATGAAACAGATTCATGTAGACAGCATTATAGAGGCGGTTCGAAATATTTGCCAGGAGGCTAATTTCTATTTGGGAGATGATGTTCAAAGGGCTCTTGAAGAGTCCCTTAAGATAGAGGAATCATCCACGGGAAGGACCATCATAGAGCAAATCCTGGAAAATGCTGAGATTGCCCGCAAAAATCGTGTCCCCATGTGTCAGGATACTGGTGCAGCCGTTTTTTTCGTGGAGCTAGGGCAGGAGGCTCAAGTAGTAGGGGGAGATTTTACTGAAGCTATAAATGAAGGAGTGCGTCAGGGATACAGGGAAGGGTATCTGCGTAAATCTATGGTCAATGATCCCCTTATAGATCGAAAAAACACTCAGGATAATACTCCTGCCATTATTCATACCCGGATAGTTCCTGGTGATAAATTAAAGATAACTTTTGCTCCTAAGGGTGGTGGGTCGGAGAATATGAGCGTTGTCAGGATGATGAAGCCCGCTGATGGGGTTGAGGGAGTAAAGGATTTTGTGGTGGACTGGGTAAAAAGATCTGGAGGAAATCCCTGTCCCCCTGTTGTTGTGGGAGTGGGCATTGGTGGAACTTTTGAGAAATGTGCCCAGCTTGCTAAAATATCCCTCCTGAGGGAGCTCGGCAGGTTTAATGCGGATCCTCGTTTTGCCTCTCTGGAGAAGCAGCTCAAAGAGGAGATAAATGATTTGGGGATTGGACCCATGGGATTGGGAGGAAGAGTAACTGCTCTGGCTGTTCACATAGAAACCCATCCCTGTCACATTGCTTCTCTTCCCGTAGCGGTGAATATTCAGTGCCATGCAGCAAGACATAAGAGCGTCACTCTTTAAGTATATCAAAAAGTGAGGGGGATTCAGAGCAAAGGAGGCTCATTCATGTCAAGCAAAATTAAACTAAACACTCCCCTGAAGGAAGAAGAGGTAATCAAACTCAGAGCTGGTGATGAAGTTCTTCTTAACGGGGTCATTTATACGGGTAGAGATGCTGCCCACAAAAGGCTGCTTGATTTATTGGAAAAGGGGGAGGAGCTCCCCTTTGATGTAAAAGGACAAATCATCTACTATGTGGGTCCCTCTCCTGCCAAGCCCGGCACTCCTATAGGTTCCTGTGGTCCTACTACCAGCTATCGGATGGATTCTTACGCTCCTGCTTTGATGAAAATTGGACTCAAGGGAATGATTGGTAAAGGCCCTCGGGGGAAAGAAGTCGTAGAGGCTATGAAGAGATACAAGGCGGTTTATTTTGCTGCGGTGGGAGGTGCAGCCGCCCTTATAGCCAGATCGGTTAAGTCTTCCCGGATTGTAGCCTATGAGGATCTGGGAACGGAGGCTATCAGGGAGCTTGAAGTTGAGGATTTCCCGGTAATTGTGGCCAATGATGTCCTGGGAAACGACCTCTATGAGGAGGGAATAAGGAAATACAGTCGGAGGAAATAGTAAAAGGAGGTAGAAATGGCCAAGGTAGAAGAATATGATATGCCTGATGAGCTTTACTACCACAAGGAGTTTATGTGGGTAAGGGTAGAAGGTGAGGAGGCAGTGGTTGGCTTAAATGATTTCTCCCAGAAGCTAGCTGGTGAGATAAGTTATATTGAAATGCCTGAGGAGGGTGACGAGGTTAAGCAGGACGAAGCCATAGGCTCTTATGAGACGGGCAAGTGGTTGGGTAAACTCTATGCACCTGTCTCCGGAGAGGTAACGGCTATGAATGAAGAAGTTGAGGATGAGCCAACTCTGGTAAATAAGGATCCTTATGGAGAAGGGTGGCTTTTTAAAATAAAGATGGGTGACCCTGCCCAGCTCGATAATTTAATGAAGGGAGAAGAAGCGATTGAGTGGTTAAAAGGAGAAATAGCCAAACACGCCAAGGAAAAAAAATAA
>SOJT01000179.1 GCA_004376485.1 Candidatus Aerophobota bacterium
CGATTTATTCCTGTTACCACCAAAAGTTGAATGGGAAGATGGGAACTGTCCAGGGTAACTACTATTTCCTTCAGAGACCCCATTCCTAGCCCTCCTCCCATTAAGAGAATAGTGAACAGATCCTTTCTGACTTGCCATTTCTTCCTCAAGTCTTCTTCATTTTTGGGCTCTGAGAAATCCATTGAAATGGGAATACCCACAGTGTAGAGTTTGCCAGGAGAAATACCCTCCTTGATCAATTTTTTTCTTAAACCTTCATGGGGCAAGAAGTACACATCTACACTATTATCAAACCAGTAAGGATTGAGAGTAAAGTCAGTGCTAACAGCGGCCAGCAGGAAGTCTGAACGCTTCTTTTTTTTGATGGTAGCGCAGATAGCGCAGGCTAAGCTGTAGGTGCATATAATTGCATGGGGTGAGAAAGGAAGAATAACCTCCCGGTAAAGCCGGAACCAGTTAAGCTGGTACAAAATACTTCTTAATCCGTAGGTTAACCAGTACACCTCTTTGCTGTCCCAGATAAGATCCCAGAACCAGGGGACGAACTTTATTATGGCATGATAAAGACCATTCAAAAGACATACCCAGAAAGAATTAGCATAGCGAAATAAATTCACATTTTGGGTCTTCGCATTCGGATAGAGCTTCCTCAGCGTCTCCTTTATAGCCTCTGCTGCCTGTCGATGACCAGACAGAGTACCCACAGATAGAAGGAGAACTCGCAGGTCCTGATTTTCCATCTTTCTGTTCCCATGACTTTTTACAAGATTTTTCTTTATTCCTGGGGACTCTTCACTATTCAGAGCTCTCAGACTGTCTTTTTGGACAGCTTTATTAACAACACCACCCCCGCATATCCCAACAGTGTTATCCCAATAAGATAAAAAACCTGAGAAGGAGGGATGCGACTTCCCAGCACCCCAGCCAACCAGACAAAAATAAGGAAAGCCGAACTGATTACTACCTCCAGGGCAGCGAAGACTCTACCTCGAATTCTATCCGGAGTTATTTCCTGTGTTAAAGTATAGGAAGCAATCATGATGGGGGAGGCTACCAGTCCTATTACTCCTACCCCTATAGATAAGAGAAAAATAGTTCTACTTTGGGCCAGAATAATGGTACCGATCCCGGCCATGATAATGCTAGCTAGAATGACTCGATCCCGCCGAAGATGCCCGCCAAAATGACTGTAAAGCAAAGATCCACACAGGACAGCAGCTCCCACCGAAGCAGCAAGGATGCTTAACCCAATGGTTCCCAGACCCAAAGCTTTGGTAACGAAGACAGTAACTATCACATACCCTAAGCCACTGACTCCCATAAGAATGAACAAACTGGCAGCCACAAACTTAATCCTTCTTTCCCCTCCGATAAATTTCAGTCCCTGGATCAGCTCTCTCCCCACCTCCTTCAAGCCTGATCTACTGTTAGAAGGAGGATCCTCCTGCATCTTGATAGTAGAAATAGCCAACCCGGCGAGAGCAAAACCAAGAGAGTTAAGATAAAAACTGGTTCTCACTCCCACAAAGGCTACCACGAGTCCTCCTATGCTCACCCCTCCTATGGTGGCTGCCATCCTGGTGATATTCGAAAGAGAGTTGGCGGCAAGAAGTTCTCCTTTTTCAACAAGATTAGGTATAATAGCTGACCTGGCGGGGGTAAAAAAGGAGGTGACGGCAAAAACCAGAAATATTACTGCATAGATATGAGCCATTCCCTTTCCGTAAATAATCAAAAGAGGGATAATTAAAACAAGTCCTGCTCGCAAGAAATTACAGGACATAAGGGTGCTTTTCCGTCTCCATCTATCCACATAGACCCCAGCCAGGGGAGCAAAAATTACCACGGGCAAAGTGGAAAAGAAAAAAAGATTTCTCATCATGGGAACCGAATGGGAAAGGGACATGGTTACCGTCTCTTTAAGGTACAAACCCACCAGAGCCATTTGTGCTAGCCGATCTCCAAAGTGAGAGATAATCTCCCCTATCCAAAGAACAAAAAAATTCCTATTCTTCAACACCCTCAAGGGGCTGTTTCCTCTTCCCATTTCACCGGCTATCTTTCTATTTTTTCCAGCCTATCCGTTTTGTTCAGCCTATCAAAAACGTCCCTTGCTGTCAAGAATACAACGACCAATAAAATCATACCAGAGTTTTAGTAAAATCCAGGTAGGTAAGAGGAGTTCTATACTTTTTAAGCTGTCCAATAAGCCTCAGTGCATATTTAAAGGGCTTTCCAAAACGCACATCGGAAGGATGAAGAGCAACCCTTATAAGCTTCTCTCGTTTTTCTTTTATCTTTATCAAATAAAAGTCATACAGCCGATAGAGGTAATCCTGAAGTTTTGGTCGAGAAATAAACCTCACCACTTCGGATTCTACATCTCTACCTCTCCCGTAATCTCTGAATATCTTAATAAAAGTAGCATATAGGTAACCCTCAGCTACGAGGACTCTCTCCGCCTCCTGGCTCATTAACCATCCTGGAGCTACAAAACCCTGGCAATCTATCCCCGCTCTATGAAAAATCTCCTTACCCAACCTAATCTTATCTTCGGCCTCCCTATAGTCTAAATACTGGAACTCCCCACATCCCTTGGCGAATAATCTATCATATAGGTAATTATTAAAAGAGCTATGTTTGCCTTCTCCTGCCAGGTGATTATATCCATGGTGGACGATTTCATCTCCCCCCTCTTGCAGAGATTGTATCCAGGACAAGAATCTATCGTCCTTTAAGATATTATACCGTTCCTGGTAATTGGGGATGACTAAGACGCTCCTGGGAACAATGCCATGGGAGTCCAGTTCACTCACCAATTCCTTTAATTCTGAGCTAAAAGCAGGGCTAGCATCATGGATTGAAACTATAAAATAGCCTTCCCTCCCCATCCTCTGCCTCTTTTTTAGTCTAGATCTCGGACAATGCGAAGAAGATAAACCTTTCCTTTTATTAGGTCCCTCCACACAGTGGTTTCTTTCTTATCATAGATTTCGAAGTCTATCCCTTTAATCCCTATCCTTTGCAATACCCTCTCAAAAAAATCTGGTTTTCTTCTCTTCTCAAAAGAAAAAACTCCCCCATACACCCTTTTGACCTTATTCTCCCTGAGGTAGTTGAAGAATTCCTTAGTGAGTCTTCTTCCCATATCCTTGCTGCGGTACCCCTCTTTCAAATCAATATGCAGGTGGGCTGAATCCTTTGGTATCCTGGGAGTTTCCCTTAGGCTTCTGAAAAGCAGCCATCTGGCATATTTCCTTTCCTTCTGATTATATCTGGTAAAGTATCTGGATACTAACTTGAAGATAGTTAAAGGCAGGGTTCTCAATATAAAGTATCTTTCAAAATCCCTGCTATTCCTGCAGCCCAATATATACCCCACTACACTTCCTCTGTGCTCAGCGATAAATACCGACTCCGGCTCTTTTTCTAGATAGTATTTGGTGTGAATATCGGCAAATAGATCCCTATCACCAAAAACAGGATCAATAGGGTTTCCCAAAAAGCCTGTATCACAACAAAGATCCCTAACACTCTTCCTATCCTTTGGTTCATATTTCCTTATCCTAAAATCCATCCTGACATGTTTATTGTGTTCGTTTGAAGAAATCACCCAGTTATCTTCTTTCTTAAAATTTGTTCCCTGCTGGGGAGCTTCTAGAGAGAATCATCCAGATGCTCGGAGTTACGTAACTTCTGAATCTACCATAAATAGCTCTTTTGGTCAAGGATGTCTCCTCGGGACTCTTCCCCTGATACGAGTTGCTTTATCTGTAAAAATAAATATAATGAAGCTGAGGTGAGAGAAGGAAAATTGAGAAATTCGGAAGAGATTAAAAGGATTCACTTTCTCGAAAACTAAAAGAGATCTTAAGGTGAAGGACATGTCAGGAAAAGCTAGGTTACAGGAGGTAAAGATATCGGAAAATGCTCTCAAGGTACTTGAGAAAAGATATCTTAAGAAGGATAAGGAAGGTAAGATTATAGAAACTCCTCAAGATATGTTCAGAAGGGTAGCTCATAACATTGCCTCGGCTGATGGGCTCTATAAGTGCAGCTCCGAGGCAGTCAAAAAGACAGAGAGAGCTTTCTACCAGCTCCTGGCAAATTTAGATTTCTTGCCAAATTCCCCAACTTTGATGAATGCAGATACAGAATTGCAGCAACTTGCAGCCTGTTTTGTTCTCTCAGTAGACGATTCCATTGAGTCCATTTATGAAGCTATAAAGCATGCTGCGGTCATTCATAAATCAGGTGGGGGAACGGGCTTTTCCTTCAGCCGGATAAGACCCAAAGGAAACCCTGTGGGAACAACTTCAGGCGTAGCTAGTGGACCCGTATCTTTTATGAAGGTCTTCGACGCAAGCACAGAGGCCATCAAACAGGGAGGTAGACGTCGGGGTGCTAATATGGGCATCCTGAATGTGAATCATCCTGACATATTGGAATTTGTGACCTCCAAAAGGAAAGAGGGAAATTTAAGGAATTTCAATATCTCAGTGGCAGTGACAGATGAGTTCATGGAAGCAGCTCAGAAAGACAAAGATTATGATTTGATGGATCCCCGAACAAAAAAGAAGGTAGGTAGACTGAACGCAGCGAAAGTTCTGGATATCATAGTAGAGATGGCCTGGAAAAATGGGGAACCGGGTCTAGTATTCCTGGATCGAATTAATCAAGATAATCCTACTCCAAAGTTGGGGAAAATAGAATCCACAAACCCCTGTGGAGAACAACCCCTACTTCCCTATGAGAGTTGTAATCTTGGTTCTATCGATCTCTCCTCCATGATTACTGATCACAAGATCAACTGGGATAAACTGCAAAAGACTATTCACACCAGCGTACATTTCCTGGATAATGTGATTGATGTCAACAAATATCCTTTGCCTGAAATTGAGCGAAATACCAAGGCTAATCGAAAGATAGGGTTGGGAGTAATGGGGTTTGCTGACATGCTCACTAAATTGAATATTCCCTATGATTCGAAAGAAAGCATCGCTACGGCGAAAAGTATGATGAAATTCATCCAGAAAGAGGCTCAAGAAGCTTCTCGAAAACTAGCTGAAGAGAGGGGGGTTTTCCCCAATTACCAGAAAAGTATATACCGAAAGAAAGGCATAAAACTCAGAAATGCCACTACTACTACCATAGCTCCTACAGGAAGTATAAGCATGATTGCTAATTGTTCTTCGGGAATAGAGCCCTTTTTTAGCCTGGTTTATCACAAGGAGGTACTGGGAGGAGAGAAACTTCTCTATGTCAATGAAGACTTTGAAAAAATAGCCAGGCAAAAGAAATTTTATCTACCGGGGCTCTTAAGGAATATAGCGAACAATAGAGGATCTTGTCGCGGAATAGCTAAAGTCCCTCCAGAGATACAGGATGTTTTCGTCACCAGTTTTGATATTAGTCCTGAGGATCACATCAAAATGCAGGCTGCTTTCCAGAAGTATACAGATTCGGCAGTCTCGAAAACTATCAATTTTCCCAATGAAGCCACCAAGGAAGATGTAAAAAAGTCTTATCTTCTTGCCCATAAACTTGGGTGTAAAGGAATTACAGTCTATCGTGACCAAAGTAGAGAAAAGCAAGTCTACAGCACCCCTAGACCCAAAGAAAAAGATAGGTTATTACCTCGACTAAGAGCCAAAATTGTCTCTGGAATAACTATAGAAACAAGAATCGGCTGTGGAGATCTTTATGTTACTATAAATGAAGATGAGAGGAAAAATCCCTTTGAAGTTTTCGCCCAACTAGGAAAATCTGGTGGATGTGCTGCCTCGCAAACGGAAGCCATTGGTCGCTTGACCTCTTTGTGCCTGAGAAGTGGTATCTCCTGGGAACAGGTAGTCAAACAGCTAAAAGGGATAACCTGTGATCGATCTTATGGATTTGGCAAGGAGAAAATTTTCTCCTGTGCTGATGCTGTAGCTAAAGCCATCGAACTGCACCAGGAGCCTAAAAAATCTAAAGCTGGCCAGAAAAATCCGCCGCCCTCCCTGGAAAAACCTCTGGTCGGTGACAAAATTAAATCAAATATAAAGTCCGAGGAGAGTACATTCCGAAGGGGTAGATGGATAGGAGCTTGTCCAGACTGCGGCTCCAGCACCATTGAGTACGAAGGAGGATGCTTTGTCTGTAAATCCTGCGGGTACACGGAATGTAGCTAACCACTAATTCCCATACTGGGAAAGTCCTTCCATTCGAATTTACACAAAATTTCTAAAACCCAAGGGGTCCAATCTCGCCTTTAGGATGGAAAAGAATTGAAGGAGCTGACCTTCCAAGCAGCAGCCAAGATTAATCTTTATCTGGATATACTGGGAAGACGCAGTGATGGTTACCATGAGATTGAATCCATTATTCAGTCGGTAAGACTATATGATAAGATCATTTTGAGACTAAAGGGGAGGGAAATCAAGATTAGGTGCACTCATCCAGAGGTTCCTTTGGACGAGGAGAATACCTGCTATCGGGCAGCAGAGATTCTGTTAACAGTACTGGGAATGAGACAGGGACTAGAAATAGAGATTCAAAAGAATATTCCCATAGGATCGGGGTTGGGAGGAGGTAGTGCTGATGCCGCTGCAACTCTCATAGGTATGAGGAAGCTTTTTCAAATAGATATTCCTTTCTCAGACCTCTCAAAATTAGCTCTGGAGTTGGGGTCAGATGTTCCCTTTTGCCTCCTAGGAGGGACGGCTCTGGTTCGAGGAAGGGGAGAGAAGATTATCCCTCTTCCTCTTCTAAAAAATGGCTGGTTCATCCTGGTAGATCCCGGGATCTCTATTTCTACATCCTGGGTGTATTCCAGACTCCAGGGAAAATTGACAAAAAAGAGGCTAAATATTAAACTCATTAAAGAATTAATCAAAAAAGAAGGGATGAGGGGGGTAAGTAAATTTCCTCTATATAATAAGCTGGAGGAGGTGGTTATTGAAAGATTTCCCACCCTGCGAGACATCAAAGCGAAACTCATAGAAGCAGGAGCAACAGGTGCCTTAATGACGGGGAGTGGGTCTACTATTTTCGCGGTGGCTGAAGATGAAGAGAGAGTAAAGAGTATCCTTGGTAGATTAGGAAGAAAAGTAAGAGTCTATGCAGTGCAAGCCACCGATAAAAGTGTCAAGGAGGCCTAGGGTGAAGATTTCGGAAGTAAAGATCAGGAAAGTTGAGGGCAAAGATAGGTTTAAAGCCTGGGCAAGCATAACTTTTGATGATTCATTCCGGGTTCACGGACTCAAGGTGATCCAGGGAAAGGACGGTCCTTTCGTGGCTATGCCTTCCCGTAAACTGCCCAATGGAGAATTCATAGATACTGCCTACCCCCTTAATCAGGAATTGAGGGAACTCATTCAAGAAAGAGTACTGGAAGAATACAACCACCAAAGCTAATCCCAAGAGTAAGCCTTCTCAATTTTTCCCGAGAAAAGGAGAATTAAGAAACCATGGAAGCCAAAGATAAAAAATGGGTACTAGACGAGGCGCGAAAACACAGAGTGAATTTTGTTCGTCTGTGGTTTACCGATATATTGGGATTCCTGAAAAGTTTTGCCATTACCCTGGAAGAGCTGGAGACAGCCCTGGAGGATGGGGCAGGATTTGATGGCTCATCCATTGAAGGATTTGCTAGAATAGAAGAGAGCGATATGGTGGCTATGCCCGAGCCTTCCACCTTCTGTATCATTCCCCAGGAGACAGAGAAATTTGGAGGGGTGGCACGTATATTCTGCGATGTCCTGCAGACAGATGGAACTCACTATGAGGAAGATCCCCGATATGTCTTAAAAAGAACCCTCAAAAGAGCGGCTGATTTGGGATACACCTTCAACGTAGGACCAGAGTTGGAATATTTTTATTTCAAATCTAGCCAAATACCTCCTCAAGGACTGGACGAGGGTGGCTACTTTGATCTTGTTCCACAGGATCTGGCCAGTGATTTCCGTAAGGAAACGGTCTTCGCCCTGAAGAAAATGGGGATCGAGGTGGAGTGTAGTCATCATGAGGTTGCTCCCAGTCAGCATGAGATTGACTTGAGGTTCACCGATGCTTTGACTATGGCTGACCATACTATGACCTCTCGGCTGGTAGTAAAGGAGGTAGCCCTAAAAAACAATATCTACGCTACCTTCATGCCAAAACCAGTTTACGGAATCTGTGGGAACGGCATGCACATTCATCAGTCTCTTTTTAAGGGAAATGTGAATGCTTTCTTTGATCCTGACGATGAATATCACCTGTCAGAGATTGCCAAAAGATACATTGCGGGACTCCTGAGACATATCCGAGAATTTACCCTGGTGTTGAATCAGTGGGTGAATTCCTACAAAAGATTAGTCCCTGGATTTGAGGCTCCTGTCTATGTTTCCTGGGCTCTGAGGAACCGATCTGATCTTGTTCGAGTTCCGACTTACAAGCCGGGTAAGGAGAAAGCTACCCGTGTGGAACTAAGATCACCTGACCCTACCTGCAATCCCTATCTAGCCTATGCGGTAATGTTAGCAGCAGGGCTGGAGGGAATAGAAAAAAAATATGATTTCGTGCCTCCGGTGAAAGAAAATGTTTATGAAATGAGCGATAAGCAAAGAGAGAAAATGGGGATTGGCTCCCTCCCCGAGAATCTATGGGAAGCTATAAAGATAGCCGAGAGGAGTGAATGGCTAAAGAAAACCCTGGGAAAGCATCTATTCTATAAACTTATAGAAAATAAAAAAATGGAATGGGAAAGATATCGATCCCAGGTAACTTCCTACGAACTAGAAGAGTATCTTCCCCGCCTTTAGACATCTCGTACCTCTCATCCAAAAATGAGCAGGACCCGAAAAACTCTGAAGGAATAAACGGGTGAATTTCAAGTCAGGATTCATTAATTTAATAGGCAAGCCCAATGTGGGAAAATCTACCCTTATTAACTATCTGGTGGGGGATAAGATTGCTATTATTTCTGAGAAACCTCAAACTACTCGAAACATCATTCAGGGAATAGTTACTTTTGAGGAAGCCCAAATAGTCTTTCTCGATACCCCGGGAATAGTCCGCTTAAATGAGACAAAGACCCCTATTGACAGGTATATTATCAAACAGGCCCTTAGGGGGTTAGAAAGAGCGGATCTGATAGTGCTTATAGTAGATTCCTCCTCTATTTCTGAAGAAGATAAGTTCATCATAGAGAATCTGAGAAAGATAAAAAAAGCAGTCTTCTTGGCTATAAACAAAATTGACAAAATCAAAGAAAGTGAGCTCAACTCCTTATGCCAGGACTACGAAAATCTTTTCCCTTTTGCTCGCATCATCCCTATCTCTGCTAAAAAGGGAACCAACATATCTATTCTGGCAGGGGAAATGATCCAGTATCTTCCCCCTCATCCTCCCTACTACTCCTCAGATTTAATTACGGACCAACCCGAGCGTATCCTTGTAGCTGAGCTCATCAGAGAAAAAATATTTGCTCTGGCTCGCCAGGAGATCCCCTACTCCGTCTTGGTTAGAGTGAATCAATTCGAACAGAGAAGAAAAGACTTAATTTATATTCAGGCCACCCTTTATGTAGAGTATTCCTCACAAAAGGGTATTCTTATTGGCCGAGCAGGGAAAATGATAAAAATGATAGGAGAAATGGCTCGGGGCGAAATAGAAGGGCGTCTGGGCTGCCGAATCTATCTAGAGCTTCGAGTATCAGTAAAAAAGGCATGGCGGCGGCGGAAGGAGTCCCTCAAGGATTTAGGGTACGAACTATAAACCTTTTGCTTTACCCGAGACTCCTTTGCTGTGCTTGTATCTTTCCTCTTCACTGTAAATACATCCGCAATATTGCTGATGGTACAGATCCATTTTTCTTGATAGATTCAGACCCTTTTGCCATCGCCCTCTAGTCTCCTCCAGATAGGGTTTAACAGAGTACTCCTTTCCCACCTCCCTCATAATCTCCTTCAGCAGGTGTTTATCCTGATGAGGAGACAACAGCAGAGTTGAGCTAAAATAGTGGAACTTTCCCTTCCGGGCCAGTATGGCCGTTTTTTCCAGCCTCATGTGATAGCACACCCGGCAGCGCTCTTCTTCACGAAAAACTACCTGACGAAGAAAGCCTTTCAGGTCATAATCATCCCTATAGATAATCCTTATCTTTTCTCTCTCTACCCAGATCTTCACTGCCTCCATACGCCTCTGGTATTCCATAAAGGGATGAATATTAGGATTATACCAGAAGCCAAAGACCTCTCTGAAATTTCTTCGCAGCTTGGAAAAGGTATGAATAGCACAGGGAGCGCAGCAAATGTGCAGTAGAAGTCTTGCTGAAGAAATAGATGAACTCACCTCCATCTCCATAGTACTTCCTAGCTCAGCACTGCCCCTTGGCTGGCTGGGCCGACCATCCGGCTATAACGAGCTAAATAGCCTTCTTTTATTTTAGAGGGGGACCTCTGCCAGCTTCTTTTTCTCTCTTCCAGTTCCTCTGAAGATAGATTCACTTCCAATCTTCTTGTGGGAATATCAATCAATACCTCATCCCCATCTTTTACAAGAGCAATGGGACCCCCTTCCTGGGCCTCGGGAGAGATGTGCCCTATGCAGGGACCCCTTGTTCCTCCTGAGAAACGACCATCGGTAATGAGAGCTACTTTCTGGGATAACCCCATTCCTACCACTGCCGAGGTTGGAGAAAGCATTTCCCGCATCCCTGGTCCTCCCTTAGGGCCCTCATAACGAATGACGATGATCTCTCCTTCATTTACCCGATCTTGATAAATGGCCCCTGTAGCTTCTTCTTCACTGTCAAAGACCCTTACTTTGCCTTCAAATCTTCTCATCTTCTCACTTACGGCGGACTGTTTCACCACAGCACCTTCAGGAGCCAAAGATCCATAAAGGACGGCGATGCCCCCTTCTTTATGATAGGGGTGAGCTAAGTCCCTGATTATTTCTCGGTTATAAACCCGACCTTCTTCAGCTATTCTTTTGACGGATTTACCAGCTACGGTGGGATAATCTGCTAGACACTCTTGAAGAGTATTAAGGAGTCCTGGAATCCCTCCCGCCTCCTCCAGATCTTCCATAAAATTCTCCCCCCCCGGCCTGAGATTAACTAAATGAGGAATCTGGTGGCTTATTTCATCAAATAATGATAAAGAAAGCTCAACTTTTGCTTCGTATGCAATAGCCAGAAGATGCAGGACTGTATTAGTAGATCCTCCTAAGGCCATATCTACCCGTACGGCATTCTCAAAAGCTTCCTTAACCATAATTTGTCTGGGGAAAAGATCCTCCTCTATAATTGCCACAACTCTTTTCCCGCTCTCATAGGCAAGCTGGCATCTCTTAGCAGAAACAGCCAGAGCTGTTGCGGAACCCGGCAAGCTCATCCCCAGAACCTCAGCAAGGCAAGCCATACTGTTAGCGGTATAAAGACCCTGACAGGAACCTATGCCGGGGCAAGCTTCTTTTTCCAGCGATGTGAGCTCCTCTTCAGTTATCTCACCCGCCTTCAGTCTACCCAAAGCTTCCCAGGTATCCCGGACATAAGAGAGCTTTCTCCCTTGATATCTTCCTGAAAGCATAGGACCAGCAGTGATGATGATAGTGGGAATATTGACTCGGGCGGCAGCCATGAGACATCCCGGGGTAATTTTGTCACAATTAGTCAAAAGGATCAGCCCATCAAGACAGTGCGCCTGGGCTACTGACTCAATAGAATCAGCCACCAGCTCCCTTAAGGGAAGGGAGTATCTCATTCCTCCGTGTCCCATAGCTATCCCATCACAAATAGCGGGAACTCCAAAAATAAAGGGGGTTCCCCCGCCCGCTTCTACTCCCTTTTCAATGAATCTTTCCAGCTCCCTCATCCCCGCATGACCAGGCACCAGACTGCTGAAACTGGAGATAATTCCCACAAAGGACCTCTCCAGATCGCCCTTCCCCAGGCCGGTGCTGTAAAGAAGAGCCCGGTGAGGAGCTCGCTCCACCCCTTTTTTTATCTCATCACTTCGTCTTGGGTTCATTTCTCACTCCCTGAACTGCGTCTTGTCTG
>SOJT01000015.1 GCA_004376485.1 Candidatus Aerophobota bacterium
GCTCAGTGGGTAGAGCGCTTGCTTCGCATGCAAGAGGTCGGGGGTTCGAATCCCCCCATCTCCACCAAAAGGAAAAAAAATGCCCTATCAGGTCCTGGCGAGAAAATGGCGTCCCCAACTCTTTGAGGAAGTAGTGGGTCAAGATCATGTGGTGAGGACTTTAAGGAATGCTATCTCTATGAGGCGGATTGGACATGCCTATCTTTTTACAGGGCAGAGGGGAACGGGAAAAACCAGCACCGCCCGTATTCTAGCCAAGGCCTTAAATTGCAAGGATGGACCCACCCCTAATCCCTGTAACCGCTGCGACAACTGCCAGGAAATAATCAGGGGTAACTCGCTGGATGTACTGGAGATCGATGGGGCTTCTAATCGAGGTATTAATGAGGTGAGAGATCTTCGGGAGAGGGTAAAATTTACCCCCGCCAAGGCAAAATTCAAAGTTTATATTATAGATGAAGTCCATATGCTCACCCGTGAAGCCTTCAATGCTCTTCTCAAGACTCTGGAGGAACCTCCCTCTCATGTCATTTTCATCTTGGCTACCACCAATCCCCATAAGCTCCCTCTCACTATCATTTCGCGCTGTCAGAAGTTTGACTTTCGAGGAATCTCCACTGCTGAGATTCTTACTCGACTTCAGCAAATAGTGGAAAAGGAGGGGATAAGTGTCACCGAAGGTGCCCTGACCCTTATTGCTGAAGGGGCAGAGAATAGTATGCGGGATGCTCAGGGAACTCTTGACCAAGCTATCTCCTATGCCCGGGGCAGGATTGAGGAGAGAGATGTGACTGATATCATGGGAATTCCTGAAAAAAAGTCTCTATTTACCCTTACCAAGAATATAGCCAGAAAGGATCCCCTAGCTAATATTGGACTAATAAATGAATTGCTTGAGAGAGGAAAAGACCCTGAATGGTTAATTAAAGGCTGGCAGAAATGGTTCAGGGACTTGATGGTGGTTAAAATGGGAGGGGGGGATCTTATCTCTCTTTCACCGGGTGAGAGAAAAGAGGCTGAGGATCAAGCTGCCTATTTCAGCTCGAGAGAACTTCTCCATATTATGGAGCTTCTTGGCCAGGCCAGAGGAAAGATATCTTTCTCGTCTCAGCCCCAGATCCAACTGGAGGTTCTGGTGGTTCAGCTTTCCTCAGATTTTGAGCTGGAAGATCTTGCCTCAAAAGAACCCGATCTAGCCAGGGTTTATCAGAAGATACTGGATCTGGAGGAGAAATTAGCTGTCCCATCCCTTCCTGTTAAAAAAGACATGGATCCGCCGAGCCCGAGAAGGGAAGAAAAGCAGCCAGAAATGACTCCTCCAAATGCCGGTAAGCTTAGAGAAAGAAAGAAGGAAGCAAGTGAGGAGGGGAAAGGCTTACCACGGATTCAAAAGAGAGAGAAGCTCGAGCCCCGATCCGAAGAAGCTCCGGTAATTGGTCAGGCAGATGAGTTTTCCCAAAAGTGGGAGCTTGTGGTGAGGGAAGTCGAGGATAAGCGAAAATCCCTTGGCTCCATCATGCAAAAGGCGAAGATATTGACGGTGGAGAATAATTCTGCTACCCTGGGACTGGAGAAGGTATTTCACCAGGAAAGCTTAAAAAAGAAAGAGAATACTCGTCTCATTCAGGGAGTTCTGAACAAATTTTTCACTTCCAACTTTACTCTCCACTATGTCTTGCTTAAAGAGGGAAAAGAGGAAAAGTCAGAAGAGATTCTCTCCAGGACTAAGCTGGCCGATTTGGTAGCCAGGACCATAGACCTTTTTCAAGGGGAGATAGTGGAGGATACAACCAGGAGGTAGTTTCAATGATAGAGGGTGTTACCAACCTCCTTCGGCAATTTCATAAAATGCAGGGGGAGATGAAAAAAATTCAGGAACAAATTGCTAGAGAAGAGATCACCGGCTCCAGTGGTGGAGAAATGGTCAAGGTAACCATTAATGGCAGATTTGAGGTAGTTGATGTGCAATTGGACAGAAAAGTCTTGGAGGAAAATGAGGTAAATATGCTTGAGAATATGATCGTGGCAGCGATGAACAATGCAATAGCCAAGATGCAGGAGTTAGTCAAGGAAAAAATGAAAGAGTTCACCGGAGGATTAAATCTGGGGGAGCTAGGAATCCCTGGACTTTTTAGTTAAGCCTTATGTATTCGCTGCAGTCTATGAATAGATTAATCGGAGCACTAGTTAGATTTTACCTGATTCAAATCCGGGGTTGACAGGTAAGGGGGATTTGTATATAATTATATTTTAAAAAAAAGGAGGATGTAGGGATGAAAATGAAGCCCTTGGGTAAGAGAATAGTAGTAAAAGCTCTGGAACAGAAACAGAAAACAGAAGGAGGGATTTATCTTCCAGAGACCGCCAGTAAGGAAAAACCTCAGCAGGGAGAGGTAACAGCGGTAGGGAATGAGTTTAAAGGGGTTAAAATAGGCGATAAAGTCATCTTTGCCAAATACGGAGGGACGGAGATAAAAATTGAAGGAGAAGACTATCTCGTCCTCGGCGAGGATGACGTTCTGGGCATAATAGAATAAAAATAATAGGAGGTTGTAAGAATGGCTAAGCAAATACTATTTAGAGCCGACGCTAGACAGGCTCTAGTAAGGGGGGTGGATCAGCTGGCTGAGGCTGTCACCATTACTCTGGGTCCCAAAGGGCAGAATGTGGCCCTGGCCAAAAGTTTTGGTTCTCCCACCATAACTGACGATGGGGTAACAGTAGCCAAGGACATCGAACTTAAGGACCCCAATGAGAATGTAGGTGCCCAGCTAGTGAAGGAGGTAGCGGAGAAAACCAAAGATGTAGCCGGGGATGGAACGACTACAGCTACCCTTCTTACTCAATACATTATTCATCAAGGATTAAAACACGTCATGGCGGGGGTCAATCCCACTCATCTGAGAAAAGGAATAGGAAAAGCGGTAGATGGAGTAGTAGATGAGATCAAAAGAATGAGTAAAATGGTTAAGGACAAAAAGTCCATTAAGCAAGTAGCTACAGTAGCTGCCTCCAACGATCCCGCCGTAGGTGATCTCATTGCCGATGCTATGGAGAAAGTAGGAGAGGATGGAGTCATTACTATTGAAGAAGGGAAAACAGCTACTACCAACTTAGAGATTGTGGAGGGTATGCAGTTCGACAGAGGCTATCTATCTCCTTATTTTATCACCAATCCCGATAAGATGGAAGTGGTGCTGGAGGATGTCTACATTCTCCTGCATGACAAGAAGATCAGCAACATGAAAGACCTGCTTCCTCTTCTGGAGAAAGTGGCTAATAC
>SOJT01000009.1 GCA_004376485.1 Candidatus Aerophobota bacterium
CTGAAATAGACCCGGATACGGATCTTATCATCGGTTTTGAGGAAAACAGACAAGCAAAGAAGCTTATCCTCATCCCATCAGAAAGTATCTGTCCTAGAGCTGTCCGGCAGGCTCTAGGTTCTGTCTTTACTAACCTTTATGCGGAAGGATATCCTCCTTTAAGGATGACCAGGGATGAAGAGAAGCAACTATTAGATTTTAAGAACCAGCTTGCCCACTACCGCCGCTATGCCGACAGACGATTTTACAAGGGAGGCGAGTACGTCAACTTTGTTGAAGCTTTGGCACAGAGGCGAGCGGCTGAGTGCTTTGCTACCGATAAGAATCCCCATGCTCCTATAAAAGTTAGTGCTGATGAAATATTTGTCAATGTGCAGCCTCTTTCGGGAGCAGCGGCTAATAACTCTGTCTATGAGGCTTTTGTTCAACCTGGTGATACAGTTATGGGTATGGCTTTGGCTCATGGGGGTCATCTAACCCATGGCAGCCAGTTCAATCGATCCGGCAGACGCTACAATATCGTTTCCTATGGAGTTAATGAAGAAACAGAAAGGTTGAACTACCAAATAATCAAGAGACTGGCCATCGAGCATAAACCGAAAATGATCATCGCTGGCTATACCTCCTATCCCTGGGCCCCCGACTGGCAGAAATTCAGAAGGATTGCTGACACTGTGGGAGCCATACTCTTTGCTGATATTGCTCATCCAGCCGGGCTGGTGATTGCCGGGCAATATCCCAGTCCGGTGGGTTATGCTGACGTCATTACCTTGACTACTCACAAAACTCTTTGCGGACCACGCGGTGCGGTTATCTTGACCACCGATGAGGAGAAGGCTCAAAGAATAGATAATGCTGTCTTTCCCGGCGAACAAGGTGGCCCTCATGTTAACAAGTTTGCCGCCATGGCCGTAGCCTTTAAGATTGCCCAGACGCCGAAGTTCAAAAAACTTCAAGAAAAAATTGTGGAAAATGCCAAAGTACTGGCTTCCTCTCTTAAGAGCAGAGGCTTAAAGATAGCCTATGGAGGAACCAATACTCACCTTTTAGTAATTGATCTAAAGGCTATCAAAACCAGCACCGGTTTCCCCTTAAAGGGTGAAATAGCTGCTCGCATCCTGGATCTTTGCGGCCTGGTGGTCAATAAGAACACCATTCCGGGTGATGAGACAGCCGCCGATGCCAGCGGCATCCGTCTGGGAACCCCCTGGATTACTCAGCGAGGGCTAGGAAAAGAGGAGATGGAGAAGTTAGCCGAACTCATTCACCGGGTGCTCACCAGGATTCAGCCCTTTAGCTATATAGGGCTAAAGGGTGATCTTCCCCGAGGAAAGATAGATCTGGAGACTCTTGAAGAAGTGAAGCAAGAAGTAGCCGAGCTGGTCCGGAGAGCAAAGGCTGAGACTTCCGCCCCTGACCGAGCCGCTAACCTTGGCTATCCCCATTACCATCCTTCTGCAAAACCTTATCTAAAAGAGACCAGTTTGCTTGCCGTGCATCGGAAGCTGGGGGCGAAGTTAGTGGAAACTAACGGTTGGAGAATGCCTCTTCATTATCAAAACTTTAGCCAAGAACTGAAGGCAGTCCGGAAAACGGCTGTGATTTTTGACCTGGGCGATATGGGACTGCTCAAAGTAAGTGGAGAAAGAGCAAAGCCGTTTCTGCAAGGGATATCTACTAATAATCTAGCCAAGCTTAAGCCGGGAGAGCTCCTGCCTTCTTTTCTTCTGGATGGGCGAGCTCAACTTATCGATGAGGTTTCTATTCTCTACTTAGATTCCGATAATAGGGGTAGAGATCATTACTTGATAGTGACTAACCCCTCCCGTACTGAAAAGGTAAAGTCGTGGCTGCGGGGACTTTCCGACGGATACATTACTTTTGATAAAGATGACATATTTGCCAAGGTTGAAGGACCAGCGGTAGTGGAGGACCTGGGGGATTCCGTCCAAGAAGGATTATGTAGAATAGGTATAGGCTTGTACGGACCAGATTCTTCCAATATCCTCAGCAAAATAGACTCTTCTTTAGCCAATCTTAAGAAATTTCATTTCCGCCAGGGAAAGATTGGACAGATCCAGGGAATTATCTCCCGAGCAGGTTATAGCAGGGACTCTTTAGGATTTGAATTCTATATCCACCCGGATGACGCCATTAAGCTCTGGAATCTACTTTTAAGGCAAGGCAAAGAGTTTGACATCAAGGCGGCCGGGCTTTTGACCAGAGATCAGCTGCGTTCAGAAGCAGGCCTACCGTCCAATGAAGACCCTCAATTCAAGACTGGCGGACTTTCTTTATATAAGGCTCACCCCTCTTATTTCGATCTATCAAAGCCCTATTTTATCGGACAAAAGATTATTAATAAAGCCTTAGGATCCTGGGCGGCGAAAAAAGAGGAGTTTCAATATAAGGAAGAAAAAAGAAAGGTGAGGCAGACTCCTCTTCATCAGGAGCATTTGAAACTAGGTGCCTCATTTGTCACTTTTGCCGGTTGGAAGATGCCGCTTTGCTATACCGGTATTAGTGAAGAGCATCGGGCAGTAAGAGAAGCAGCCGGGCTTTTTGATGTAACCCATATGGGAGTGATAGAAATTGCTGGTGAGCATGCTGCCAGTCTCTTAGATATGGTTTCTACCAACTATGTGCGATGGTTAAAAGATGGGCAGTCTCATTATGCTTACCTTCTGGCTCCCGACGGTAATATCCTGGATGATGTGATGATTTATCGCCGAGGTCGGGATAAATATATGATGGTCCTCAATGCTGTTAATGAGAAAAAGATCTGGGCCTGGCTTAATGCTGTCAATTCTAAGAAATTTCTTATAGACCAGGACTATCCCAATAAAGAAGTTGAGGGAAAGGCGCTTCTTAAGAATCTAAAGAGTAGTTCATCGGGAAAGGATCAAAAAGCTGATCTGGCTCTCCAGGGCCCTAATTCGCCGGCCATATTACAGAAATTGGCAAAAGAGCCAGAACTAAAGAGAAAATTAGCCAGAATTGCAAAAAATGAATTCATAGAGACTGAGCTGGCCGGAATAGAGATGATAATTTCTCGCAGTGGTTATACGGGAGAAACTATTGGTTATGAGCTTTATCTACATCCTGAAAATGCTACTTTTATTTGGGATTTGCTTTTAAAAGAAGGCCAGGAGTTTGGCATCAAGCCTGCTGGTCTGGGGGCCCGAGATTCAACCAGGCTTGAAGCTGGTCTGCCCTTGTACGGACATGAGTTAGCTGGCAAGCACGGCATTACTCCTACTGAGGCTGGCTATGG
>SOJT01000200.1 GCA_004376485.1 Candidatus Aerophobota bacterium
TGAGTCTACCTTTTTTGTGAAGGGAGACAAAAACTCCTGACTTTCGCTGAAACTCCTCGGGAGGATGAGGAGAGGAAATTGTCTTTCCTTCACGGATATAGCTACTTATGGTTTTCCTGACCAGGTAAATAGGGAATTCTTTTTCTTCCATCTGACTCCCCCCTTCTCGTGGAGCCAAATCAGTCCTCTCTTCCGAGGTACTTCAGTTTCACAAGTTACATTTAAGGAATCCTGAAAATACTCATATTCTCCTTCCCAAAATATCCCCTTCTTTGAAGGAGTATCCTTTTATAAAATCATAGCTGCCAATAGAGTTTCGGTTAGGAAGCTGGACCTCTTTGATGAGGAGGTTACCGTCACCCCCTCTTACCCAAAACCCCTTCTCCTTTTCTATCTTAACGATGGTGCCGGGACAAACATCCCCTGCTTCTCTAAAATTTCCATTGAGGAGGTCCGTGCGCCAGATTTTCATCTTTAGCATCTTCGCCCTCACCATAGCCAAAGTAAAGGCACCCGGGTAAGGATTTAAACCCCTTACCAGGTTGTGAATATCCAAACAGGATCTTTTCCAGTTGATCTCGGCCTGATCCTTAGTTATTTTTGGAGCATAACCCACTTTCTCCTCCTCCTGCTCAAGGAAACTCACACATCCTTCCTTTATCCTCCTCACCGCTTCTTCCAGCAGGGCTGCTCCCATCACTGCCAGCCTTTTCTCTAAGTCTTTAGCTATATCACTCAGCTTGATGACGACCTTCTTCTGCAGTATTATCTTTCCTTCATCCACTCCGGCCTCTATCTTCTGTACCGTCAGCCCGGTTTCTCTTTCTCCCTTGATGATGGCCCAGGGAATAGGGGCAGGTCCTCTATAGCGGGGTAAAAGAGAGGGGTGAAGATTAATAGCGTATATTTTAGGAATAACCAGAAGGGATGGAGGTAGAATCTGACCAAAAGCCACCACCACTATGAGATCGGGCTGGATTTTCCTGACTTCCTCCAAAAAGGAGGGGTCTCTCACTCTTTGGGGTTGATAAACAGGAATATGGTTCTCTTCCGCTAGACCCTTCACCGGGGAGGGAATGACTCTTCTACCCCTTCCTACCGGACGATCGGGCTGCGTCACCACGCCCACTATCTGTTCCCTCTTTATCAACGCTCCCAGTGAGGGGCAGGCAAATTCAGGAGTACCCATAAAAAGAATACGCAAAACCATCCTCAATAAAGATCCCTACCCTTACTAATGAGAGAAAACTTTTGAGTCTTTTCTCCACAGGGGTACCCTCTCGAGGCACAGTGCGCTTTCTTTTTCCGCTTGTGCGCATGCTGTACTTGAAGTCAGGTTCCCAGACTCAATGCGTTGGCTCAAAAATCCTCCTCATTATGAACAGGGTAGGGATCAGTAATTCCTTATCCTCTGAAGCTTCAACATTTTCCTTCTTTCTCTGCGAATGGCTCTTAATCTTTTTCTCCTTTTTCTTTCTGTCGGCTTCTCATACTCCTGATGCCTTTTTATCTCTCCAGTCAAACCAGACTGCTGGCATTGTATTTTAAACCGATTTAGAGCTTGAGAGAAGGAATTATAATCATCCACTTTTATGCTAACCAAAAATCCTGCACCTCCTTTATCTTTGTTTCAGTTTAACAGATTTTTGCCTTAAGTCAAGTAGAAGATTGACACAGTCCTCACCCTGGAGGCCACTCCAATCGTCTCCCTCCCAAAAGATGAAAATGCAAGTGTCCTACTGACTCTCCTGCTTCTTCACCACAGTTACAAATTATCCTGAATCCCTTTTCTATCTTCCTCTCCTTGGCTATCCTTTTGGCAACCGAATGGATCTTCCCTATCAGTCCCTCATCAGTCGAAGAAAGATGGAGAAGATCAATAATATGTTTTTTAGGAACAATTAAGATATGAACCGGAGCCTGAGGATTCATATCCTCAAAGGCTATCACCTCACTATCCTCATGAACAATCTGAGAGTCTAGTTTCTTCTCGGCTATCTTACAAAAGATACATCCATCCATCTTTGAAGCTCTCTTAGGAGTTAAGCCTTCTTCTTGCTTAAGTTTAACCTCCCTAATTCATCAATGTCGATGAGTCTTACCGAGATCTCATCCCCTACTTTGATTACATCAGAAACATTCTTCACAAATTGATCGCTGAGCTCTGAAACATGGACCAGTCCTTCTCTTCCCGGCAGAATTTCCACAAAAGCCCCAAAGTCAGTTACTTTCTTGACCTTTCCCAGATAAACCTCCCCTACTTTTGGGTCCTGAATTATCTGCTTTATCATGTCAACTGCCTTCTTCGTGCTCTCCCTATCCAGGGAAGAGATAGTTACCTTGCTTTCCACATCATCAATCTCAACTTCTGCTCCTGTTTCTTTGATAATCCCCTTTATCACCTTTCCTCCCGGGCCAATGATATTCCCAATCTTATCCTGAGGTATGGAGAGGATAGCGATGTGAGGAGCATGTCGGGAAAGCTGATCTCGAGGACTCTTAATCGTTTTCTCCATTTCTTCCAGTATGAAATTCCGTCCCCTCTTCGCCTTTTGCAGAGCCTCCTTGAGTATTTCCAGACTTACCCCAGAAATCTTAATGTCAAGCTGCACTGCCGTAATTCCAGTCCTGGTTCCAGCAACTTTAAAGTCCATATCCCCCAGCCTATCTTCTAATCCCTGAATGTCGGTAAGAATAACAGTTTTATCTCCTTCCTTGATAAGTCCTATTCCTATGCCCGCGATGGGCTCACTTATAGGAACTCCGGCGTCCATCAAACAAAGACTTCCCGCGCACACAGAGGCCATGGACGAGGAGCCATTGGACTCCAGGATATCAGAGACTAAGCGTATGGTGTAGGGAAAAGCCTCCTCCGGGGGAAGAATGGGTAGAAGAGCTCTTTCTGCCAGGAAACCATGTCCGATCTCCCTTCTTCCCGGCCCTCTGAGGAACCGGGTCTCTCCTGTAGAAAAAGGGGGGAAGTTGTAATGGAACATAAATCTCTTGGATATTTCTTCCCTTTGCAGTCCATTTATTCTTTGCTCATCGGCGGAAGTCCCTAAAGTTGCTACCACCAATGACTGGGTTCCTCCACGAGTAAAGAGTCCCGAACCGTGCACCCTGGGTAGGATTCCTACTTCGCAACTGATTGGCCTGATTTCATCAAGCCCTCTTGCATCCCACCGCTTCTCCTCCCCGATAATGAGCTGGCGCATCTTCTCTTTCTTTAACTCTTCCAAAATGACAAGGAAATCTCTTTCCTCGTCAGGA
>SOJT01000208.1 GCA_004376485.1 Candidatus Aerophobota bacterium
GCAAGGGACACGGTAAAATCTCAGTAGGAAGAGGAGGATCTATGAAAGTCTTAAAGGGAAAGATAAAAGGGAAGGGCTTAAGGTTTGGTATTGTGGTTTCCCGATTTAACGAGTTTGTGACGGGCAAGCTCCTGGAAGGAGCCCTGGATGCCTTAACCAGACATGAGGTGAAGGAGGATGATGTAGAGGTGGTTTGGGCTCCTGGATCCTTTGAGATCCCGGCACTGGCTTCTCGTCTGACACATGCAGGAAGATTTAATGCTGTTATCTGTCTGGGGGCTATCATTAGAGGAGACACACCTCATTTTGAGCTGATATCTACGCAGGTAGCCAGGGAAATCTCTTCTCTTTCCCTGAGGGAGAAAATTCCCGTCATTTTTGGGGTAGTGACAGCCGACAGCCTAGAGCAGGCCATTGAAAGAGCGGGAACTAAGGCAGGAAATCGGGGTTGGAATGCGGCTATCTCTGCTATGGAGATGGTTAGTCTATATGAGCAATCCCCAAAGTAAACAGAAATCTTTACGCCTGGCAGGAGGAAAAGCTGAGATCTTTTCAGAAAAGCTATCTTACAGCTATCATCCCCAAGAAAGCACTCGGACCGTAAAGGAAGCTTTAGAGAGGGGTGCCAGGTTTCTTAGAGAAAGAAAGATTGAGAACCCTCGGCTTAATGCCGAGATTATTCTTGGCTATGTCCTGGGAAAATCTCATTCCCATTTATGTCTTGAGTCCTACCGTCTTCTTTCTTTCTCCCAGCTCACCAAATTTAGAAAACTGCTTATCAAACGCTCCCGGCACCAACCTCTCTCCTACCTCATAGGGAGACAGAATTTTATGAATCTATCCTTTCTGGTTAATCCCAAAGTTTACATTCCACGCCCGGAGACGGAAATCCTGGTGGAGGAGGTTTTAAAATCCCTCAGGCCTTTCTGGGAAACTGAAGCTGGCAGGCGAGCCACTATTGTAGATTTAGGGACAGGTTGTGGAAATATTGCCATTTCTCTAGCTACAGAATTACCAGAGGCTATTGTTTGCGCCGTAGATATCTCCGGTGAAGCCCTAAAGGTTGCTGCCTCCAATGCTGAGCTATATCATCTTAAAGATAGGATTGTTTTTCTTAAAGGAGATCTCTTTCATCCCCTTAAGGGGATGAATCTCACAGGGAGGGTGGATGCCGTTGTTTCTAATCCTCCTTATGTGGCAAGGGATGAGATGGGGAGTTTATCGCCAGAGGTAAGAAAGGAACCAGAGATTGCTCTGGATGGAGGGAAAGAGGGACTAGAGTTTTATCAAAGGATCGTTCCTCTCACCTCCGGGTTTTTGAGGAGAGGGGGTCTTTTAGCCCTGGAGATAGGGTATGGGCAGATCGAGAAGATAAAGGATATGATAGCCTGCCAGGAAGATATGCAGCCTCCTCGGATTATTAAGGACTATCAGGGCATTGAGCGGATAGTTCTCTCAAAGAAAAAAGCGGCAGGGGAGAAGTGAGTTGTTCTGGAAGAGGGGTATACCCCAGGAAAAGGAGAGGTTCGAGAAAAGAGTCAAGCTGGTAGGGGTAGTGATGGTGATTTGTCTGGTAATTCTTTTGCTCAGAATAGCCTGGCTCCAGCTGGTAGAGGGAGAGAGGTACTTTCTTCTCTCCAAAAACTCCCGTCTTCGGCTTCTTCCTCTTTCTCCTACCAGAGGGCTCATTCTGGACAGGAAGGGAGAAAAACTAGCCGGGAATGAAGCTCGTTTTTCCTTAGCTGTGGTTCCTTCTAATGTGGCCGATCTGGATCAGCTTATCAATGGTTTATCCAAAATGATCCGGCTGGATAGAGATGCGGTCAAGAAAAAACTTCTTTCCGCCCCTAACCCCTTCCGGCCGGTGAGTTTAAAGAAAAACCTGGATATGTCCCTGGTAACCTTTATTCTGGAAAGAGAGGAAGATTTTCCGGGAGTGGTAATTGTAACTGATCCCATACGCACTTACCCCTATGTTGAGACAGGGTCTCATCTTCTCGGATATCTGGGAGAGGTGAGTCAAAAAGAGCTTGCCCTTTCCTCCTCGTTCGGCATAGAGATGGGAGATCTGATTGGGAAAATGGGCATAGAAAAGGTATATAACCCTTATCTTCAAGGAAAAAAGGGCGGCCGGCAGATAGAAGTAGATGCCCACGGACGGCCTCTAAGGACAATTTCCGAGGTAGATCCTCTGTCCGGTTATAATATCTATCTCACCGTGGATCTTGAAATGCAGAAGATAGCCGAGGAGGAGCTTGGCAAGAGAAAAGGGGCGGTAGTGATAGGAGATCCTCACACGGGGGAGATTCTAGCTCTGGTCAGTCATCCCAGTTTCAATCCTAATCTTTTTTCCCATGGTCTATCCACGGAAAAATGGGAGGAGCTAAAGAATAACCCTCAGGATCCCCTGGAGAATCGAGCAATGAGAGGGGAATATCCTCCTGCTTCTACCTTCAAGATAATAGTAGCTATAGCAGCTCTGGAAACTCATCAGATAGGAGTAAAAGATACCTTCTTTTGCCCGGGGGAGTATCGGGTGGGTAATAGAACCTTTAAATGCTGGGAGGAGTATGGCCATGGAAGGATTGATCTGGAGGAAGCTATCATTGACTCCTGCGATGTTTATTTCTATCAACTGGGGCTAAAGGTGGGAGTCGAGAAAATAGCACATTTTTCTAGTCTATTTGGACTGGGAGAATCCACGGGGATCGATCTTCTCTCAGAAGGGCAGGGTCTTGTTCCGAGTCCTGGCTGGAAAAGGAAAAACAGAGATGATTCCTGGTATCATGGGGATACTGCCAATCTATCTATTGGTCAAGGATACATTTTGACTACACCCCTTCAGATGTTCAGGGTTATTAGTGCCGTGGCCAATGGAGGATATCTAGTTCAGCCTTATCTGGTAAAGAGGATAGTGGACATTGATGGCAAGGTAGTCCAGGAAAACTCTCACCCCCCAAAAAAGAAGATTCGTCTATCTACTTCTACCCTGAAATTTCTCCAGGGCTCCTTGGCAGGAGTGGTGAGAGAAGGGACGGGATGGCGAGCCAGGAATAAGACAGTTAGCATCTCCGGGAAAACAGGGACAGCTCAGACCTCAGATGAAGAGAGACCTCACAATTGGTTCTTGAGCTATGCTCCGTCTGATAAACCTCGCCTGGCAGCAGTGGTTCTGGTGGAGAATCGAGAAGAGGATATATCCATTGCCGCCCAGATTTCGGGTCGGATCTTCTCACGGATATTTGAAAAGCCTGGTAGCTAGTG
>SOJT01000204.1 GCA_004376485.1 Candidatus Aerophobota bacterium
TTTCTCGCCTCCCCTTCCACCATCATTATCCCCTCTTTGGTCCCCGTTACCACTAGATCTAGCTCACTTTCCTTGAGTTGGCTGTCAGTCGGATTGATGGTAAATTCTCCCCTTAGCATACCTACTCTCACAGCCCCTATGGGCTGGATATAGGGAAAGCCAGAGATGGATAGGGCACCGGAGGCTCCTATGATGGCTAGAGCCGGTGGCTGGCTGGATTCACTGGCCGATAGAACCGTAGCTATAATCTGCACTTCATTTCTGAGCTCCTTAGGAAGGAGAGGTCTGATGGATCTATCAATTAACCGACTGGCAAGAATTTCACCATCAGAAGGTCTTCCCTCTCTCTTAAAAAACCCACCGGGGATTTTCCCTGCTGCATAAGCCCTCTCACGATAGTCCACAACCAAAGGAATGAAGTCTCTTTCCTCCTGAGTGGTAGAAGAGATAACCACGGTGACCAAAACAATGGTCTCCTCATATTGAACCAAAACTGCCCCATCGCTTCTTTTAGCCACCCTTCCCGCTTCCAGAGTCAGGGTCCTGCCCCCTATTTCCTTTTCTATCTTAACTATCTTCTTCTCTTGCATAGATCACCTTCTTAATCCTAAGTCTTTTATTATCTTCTTGTATTTTTCTTTATCCTCCCTCCTCAGATAGTCCAGAAGTTTCCTTCTTCTTGCCACCAGCTGGAGAAGTCCCCTTTTGGAACCCTGGTCCTTTTTGTGCTGGGCAAGATGAGCAGACAGATTACTGATTCGCTCTGTGAGGACGGCGATCTGAAGGGGAGTGGAACCGGTATCCTTCTCATGCAATCTAAATTTCTCCTGTATCTCTTTCTTCTTAACCTCACCTATACTCATTTATTAATTTCTCCTCCTTTATCTCGAGATGTTCAAAAAGATTTTTCTTTGTCTTTCAATCACGGCAATAAATAATGATTTTGTTATGTTATCATATTCTTATGAACTTGTAAAGGAAATCTTTCTTTTGGCTGAGCTAGGGATGTATACAATACTGGAGAAAACCAAGAGTTTCTCCTTGCTTTCTTCATCCTGGCTCTTAAGTTTTATCTGTACCATCTGCGGGAGAGCATCATCTGTTATATCATCCGGGGTTCCCATAGTAGAATCCCAACTCTTATGCCACTTCTCGCCACTATAATAAGAAAAAAAGAGCTCCAGAATACCGTTGGCAAGCACTGCGGTGGACCCCCCTTCTCCTGGACGAGAGTCCAGGTGTGACTTGACCATCCTCTTAAGATGGGAATCTTTCAAATAGTATCTTAACTCACAAAGGTCGTATTCTCCTCCCCTATTTGCTTTGTGGGAGGCGGAAATAAAATTTAGGGCACGTTCATCTCCTTTGAAAAAAAGACACGAATTACTCTCGCTGATAAAGGCCGCTCTTATCTCCCGATTCATCACATCTATGCCATATCGAGCATTTTGACACATCTCAAGACGACGGTCCCCTTTCTCCCAGATAGAGAAGCTTTGCCAAAAAACATAGGACACCATCATCATCAAAGATGCCACAATAAAGGTGGCCATCAAAACCTCAAGAAGAGTAAAAGCTTCTCTGTTATACCTCATAAATCATCCTTCCCCCAAACCTTTCTCAATCATAGTTGGCCAAATAGGTAACCAGCTCTACATACGGCTCCCCTATCCTCCCAGATTTTCCATAAACCTCTTTTTCAGGGGTACTAGATCCACCAAATAAGATTTTTACCCTAACCTCAGCCAGGCCGGGTGTGTCCGTATTCCACCAATTGACCTGCCAGGAATATCCTTGGTGGTTATCAAATTCTCCCTCTCCCTCCCCATATTCCTCATCACCAGAGGTATAATCCCTTATGAGGGCTTCATATCCTCTCATTTTTATCTCCTCCATTTTCTCTTCTCCCAAAAGATGCGCCAGGGTAAGCTCCTCGGCCCTCTTTTGAGCTTCGAGTCCCAGAGGAAGAATCCGAACTAAGCCGAGCAAACCCAGGGAAAGAACAGCCACTACCAGGATAACTTCAAGAAAGGTAAAACCCTGCCTGAGGTTAAACTTATGCACCAATAAGCTGTCTTCCCTGAAGCGGACCTTCATTCTTTCACCTTTACCTGACTTCATCTAATGCTTTTCAGGATATAGCTTCACATTCCCGGTGGAGGAGGTAAGAGTTAAAGTGTACCACTTCCTCGTATCCCCATCATAAAGGTAAAGGGAACCAGTCTCTGCTGTGCCCTGGGGGTAAAAAGAAAGGGCGCTATCATCGGGACTGTCGAATTCAACTATCCCATCCTTCTCTCCATCTTTGCCGAGGTAAGGATTGGCAAATACCACATTCCTCTGAAGAGAATGCTTCTTTTCCAGGATATCCCCTTTCTCACCCTCGATCCAGTAGCGCCCTCCTTTAGAATCGAAGACAACGCGGCATTCTCCTCTCTCAGTAATGGCAAGCCGACGGGCTAGCCTCAGCATACTGGCTATATCCTTTGCTGACTCTTTGAGTCTGGTAGCAGCCAGAAAGTTAGCTGTAAGATGAGCGAAAAGGGCAAGAGTCAGGGTCATAATACCTAGAACTACAATTAACTCTATTAATGTAAATCCAGAATAAGGTAAGTTTCCCCTACCAGTTGTTGATATCGTCTTCCAGGTATCCGTTAGCTGCTCCTTTACCATTAGGATCAAGTTCATCAATAAAGCCATCTTTATCATCATCCTTAGCATTTTGACAGAAGCTGCCATCGGCAAACTCATCGCCATGGAATCCTGTGGTTCCTGTCCTTGCATCAGATCCAGGGGTATAGATATCGTAGCTACTCCTGTTATGAAAAGGGGGAGAAGTGGAGGGATCCAGATCAAGATTGGCCCGATAAATATAGATATGGAACTTGTCATCAGGCCCTTTGCTCCAGGGGTCCCTCAGCTTTCCCTCCCTGTTCACCTGATTTTCCTTAAACTCCATATAAGGACCATTCCATTTAGGATTCTTCCAGAGGGGATGATCAAGAGGCGGAGAGAGAGCTTCCCTTAAAGAGGCAGAGCCCTTATTATCATCCGGGGGGAACTGGCCCATATCCGCCTTGTACATGGATATAGCTGTCTCCAGGGCGGCGATAAAGGAGGAAGCGGCAGCCCTCTTTGCTCTCTGGGTTGCTTGAAGAAAATTGACCACCACAAGAGAAGATAAAACAGTTATGATAGCTACTACTATCAGGAGCTCTATTAAGGTAAAGCTCTCCTGACTGGAACCCGCTTGCCTATTCAT
>SOJT01000083.1 GCA_004376485.1 Candidatus Aerophobota bacterium
AAAGATTGAAGAAATGCGAGAATCAGAAGCAGATCAGAGCAGATTGCTCCTGCACTTACGAGCCATGTTCCAGGAAGGGGATCTGTTGTGAATGTATCAAGTATCACTGGGGAGCGGGTGAGCTTCCGGGTTGCCTTTTTCCTCCCGAGGTGGAAAGAACATACGATAGATCCCTGGAGTGCTTCGTTCGCCTGCATTCGCGATAAAATAAGCTGTCCAACGGCGGGCGGTAATTTTAGGGAGAAAATTTTTGCTGGATGGTCCTGAGGTCGTCCTTTCTTTCTGTATCCAGAACAGTGGCGTTCCTCTCGATACGTTGCATAAGACTCCTTAAGACTCTCCCGGGTCCAACCTCCAGGAAAAGATCAATTTTTTCCTGGAGTATCTTTTTCATACTTTCTTCCCAGAGGACAGGGTGATCAATCTGTCTTTTTAAGGCTTCTTTTACCGCATCCCCCCTGATTTTGTATTGAGCATCTACATTGGTAATGATGGGGCAGGAGGGCTCGCCAAAGTCAATCTCATCTAGAAACCGGGAGAATCTTGAAGCAGCTCCCCTCATGAGGGGGGTATGAAAGGCTCCGGAAACCGGAAGTTGAACTACCCTCGCCGCTCCTTTTTCCCGGAGGCTTCTTATAGCCTTATTTATTCCTTCCACCTCCCCAGCGATGACGGTTTGGGAAGGAGAGTTAAAGTTAACCGCCTCCACGATCTCATCAATTTCCTCACAGGTGGAGGCGACGGTAGAAGCAGGAAGGCCAATTACTGCTGCCATGGCACCTTTTGAGTTCTTTGAGGCTTCCTCCATAAGCTCCGCCCTTCGTTTAACTACTCTTAGGGCAGCAGGATAATCTAGAACACTAGCCGCCAGAATAGCTGAATACTCACCCAGGCTGTGGCCGGCTACTACCTCTGGTCTTATTCGGTTTGTCTTGAGAAATCTGGTAACTATCCAGCTTACGGTCAGGAGAGCTGGTTGGGCATTGATGGTCCTTCTCAGCTTATCTTCCGGGCCTGTAAGACACAATTTCAAGAGATCCAACCCCAGGATTTCTTCAGCCTCCTGGAAGACTAATTTCCCCTCCGGGTAAATCTGGAGCACTTCCTTTCCCATCCCTACCCGTTGAGATCCCTGACCGGGGAAAAGGAAAGCCAGCCTCTTCATCTTTTTTTCTCATCCAATGGATACCACCTCATCATCTTTATCTAGCCTGACTATGCGAGAACCAATGGTATTCCTTCCAATCCGGGGGATGCCGCGCGCACGAATTCGGATACTTCTTCCCTTCCGGGTAATGACCATTATCTCATCGGTGCCTTTCACTTTTCTCATTCCCGCCACTTCCCCTTTTTCAGAAATCAGACGAATGTTGATGACTCCTTTTCCTCCTCTTTTTATCTTTCTATATTTTGAGAAGAGAGTTCTTTTACCGTAGCCCCGGCGGGTAATAGTGAAGAGAGTCTGTCCCTCCTCTGCTAGCTCGGCTGCTGCAACTTCATCGTTGGGTGAAAGAGAGATTCCCTTTACCCCCTTGGATGCTCTTTGGGTAGGACGAACCTCATTTTCGGAGAACAGAATTGCTCTCCCTTTTTTTGTACAGAGCATAATGTCCTGCTCTCCCGGAGTTAAGAGGACCTTGATGAGCTCATCCTCTTCCTTTAGACGAATGCCTATTATGCCTCCTTTTTGAGGACGGGAATAGGCGGATAGAGAGGTCTTTTTTACCACTCCCTTCTTAGTGGCCATAAGAAGAAATCTTTTGTCTTCAAACTTATCGAGAGCGAAAACGGTCTGCACCCGCTCTTTCTCCCTCAGATGGAGAAAATTGACTATTGCTCTACCCTTAGCCGATCTTTTCTTTTCAGGGATATCGTAGGCCATGGCCCAGTAAACTCGTCCGATATTGGTAAAAAACAAAAGGGTGGAGTGAGTATTGGCCAGAATGAGACTGTCGACGCCATCCATCTGCGTCAGAGCTATTCCACTGGCTCCCTTACCTCCCCGGTTTTGTCGTCGGTAAGCGCTGAGAGGGGTGAACTTTATGTATCCCTGGGAGGTGACGGTGATAACAATATCTTCCTTGATAATAAGATCCTCGGGCCTCAAAATAAGAGGTTTTTCCCTCTTCTTGATGAGGGTGCGTCGAGGCTGGCCGTATTTTTCTTTGATTCTTAGGAGTTCCTCTTTGATAGTAGACCAGATCCTCTCCTCACTGGCTAGGAGCCCTTCCAGCTCTTTTATCTTATTCACGGATACCTTGTAATCTTCATCAATCTTCTTTTTCTCAAGACCGGTCAGACGCCCGAGACGCATGTCCAGAATAGCCTGGGCCTGCACCTCAGAGAGCTGGAGCAATTTAATGAGTCCTTTCTTTGCCTCTTCAGGACTCAAAGAAGATTTTATAATTTCTATGACCTTATCAATTGCAGCCAGAGCTCGTCTTAATCCATCCAGGATATGAGCTTTCTTTTTCTCAGCGCGGAGGAGGAAGGTGGCCCTGCGGGTAACTACCTCTTTTCGGTGATCAAGAAAGAATCTAATGGCCTCTCGGAGGTTCAGAAGGCGGGGTTTCCCCCCGGCCAGAGCTAAGAGGATTATTCCAAAGGTTATCTGGAGGGGGGTATACTGGAAAAGTTGATTTAATACAATTTGGGGGACGGTTCCGCGAGAAAGTTCAATGACTACTCTTATTCCCCCCTTGTCTGATTCATCCCTCAGGTTCTTTATCCCCTTTATTTTATTACTCTGGGCAAGCTCAGCAATGAGTTGTACCAATTTAGCTTTGTTCACCTGGTAGGGAAGTTCATTGATGATGAGGCAGTCTTTTCCTTTTAGAGTAGTCACGCTAACCTTACCCCGCAGGGTTATCTTGGCCTTCCCGGATTTGTAAGCTTCTTCAATGCCTTCCTGTCCTAGGATTTCTCCTCTAGTAGGAAAATCGGGGCCCTTGACTATGCTTATGAGCTCATCAAGAGAAACTTCTGATTCTTCAATCATTCTTACACAAGCATCCGTTAGCTCCCGCAGGTTGTGGGGAGGAATATTGGTAGCCATACCTACGGCTATCCCGGAAGCCCCGTTAAGTAAAAGGTTAGGCAATTTTGCCGGTAGGATGGTTGGTTCATCCAGGCTGGCGTCGAAATTTGGCTGAAAATCAACCGTCTCCTTATCCAGATCCTCCAGTAGCTCCTGAGTTATGGAGGAAAGTTTCACCTCGGTGTATCGCATAGCCGCTGGTGGATCTCCGTCCACCGAACCAAAATTTCCCTGGCCATCAACGAGGGGATGTCTGAGAGAGAAGTCCTGAGCCATTCTTACCATGGCATCGTAAACAGCCGTATCCCCATGGGGATGGTATTTACCCAGCACCTCTCCCACCAGGCGGGCCGCCTTTCGGTAGGGCCTGTTGGGATAAAGACCCAATCCCTGCATGGCATAGAGAATCCTGCGTTGCACTGGTTTGAGCCCGTCCCTGACGTCGGGCAAGGCCCTGCCTACAATAACACTCATGGCATAACTCAGATAGGAGGATCTCATTTCCTCCTCTAAGTAAAGAGAATCTATCCTACCTTCTTTTTCCATAACCAATATCTCCCTCCGGGTGGGTTTTTGCTCTCCTGCTAAGTTGGGATAGGCAAAAGATGCACTTCAGACTCGCCGGCTTATATATCGAGGTTAGCTACCTCCAGGGCGTGCTCCTCGATGAATCTTCTCCGGGGTTCAACCTCCTGCCCCATAAGGGTAGTAAGCAGCTCATCTGCCTGCACGACGTCCTCGATAAACACCTTGTAGATGGTGCGGGTATCCGGGTTCATGGTAGCTTGCCACAGTTGGTCAGGGTTCATCTCTCCCAGGCCTTTGTAGCGCTGAATCTCCAACTTCTTGGATCCTGCCCTTTTTCTCAGGGTATTGAGCTCCCGGTCAGCGTAAAGGAAATGATTCTTCTTTCCGTGCTTTACCTTGTACAGGGGAGGCTGGGCTATATAGACATGGCCCTCGCGGATAAGATCCTGCATATACCGGTAGAAAAAGGTGAGAAGGAGGGTTCTAATATGAGCTCCGTCCACATCGGCATCACTCATAAGAATAACTTTATTGTATCTGAGCCTGGAAAGGTCAAACTCATCTTTAATTCCCGTTCCGATAGCGGTAATCATCGATCTTATTTCCTCATTATTGAGGATCTTTACCAGATAGGTCTTTTCCACATTGAGAATCTTACCTCTCAAGGGCAGTATCGCCTGGAAACGTCTGTCTCTTCCCTGTTTGGCAGAGCCCCCGGCTGAGTCTCCCTCTACGATGAATAATTCAGATCTTTCTGGATTCTCTTCGGAACAGGCAGCCAGTTTGCCGGGTAGAGCTCCTCCTCCAAAGCTTTCCTTCTTGCGAGTAATCTCTCTGGCTCTTTGGGCTGCTTGTCTCACCCGAGAAGCAGAGATTGTCTTTTGAACCACCAATTTAGCTACAGACGGATTCTCTTCCAGGTATCGGGAGAGGTCCTCATAAACGATGGATTCTACAATTCCTTTAGCTTCACTATTTCCCAATCGGGTCTTCATTTGACCTTCAAATTGAGGATCGGGAAATTTCATGTTGATGATGGCGGTTAGCCCATCTCTCACATCTTCTCCTAACAAATTGGGGGCTTTGTTCTGTTCCTTTCTAACATAATCATTAATAACTCTGGTTAGAGCCGACTTGAATCCGGACAGGTGAGTTCCCCCTTCCTCAGTATTAATATCGTTAACAAAGGCAAATATGTCCTGGATGAAGCTTTGATTATATTGAATGGCTACCTCCAGACTTACTGGGCCCCGCTCTCCCTTAAGGTAAATGGGTTCATCAAAGAGAACTTCCCTGTTCTGGTTGAGATGCTTTACAAAAGCTCTGATTCCTCCCTCATATTTGAAGACTTTCTTCTTATCTGTGCGCAGGTCCTCCACCTCTATTCTGAGTTCTTGATTGAGGAAGGCTAACTCGCGCAGACGCCGGGTAACTCTTTCCCAATCAAACTCAATTGACTCAAAGATTTTTCTGTCAGGTTTGAAAGTAATCTCTGTTCCCTCTTCATCCCTGGGGCTCTCGCCAATACATTCTACAGGACTAACGGGTTTGCCTTTTTGGTAGCACTGGCGCCACACTTTGCCTTCTCTTCTCACCTTGGCCTCCAGGTGCTCGGAGAGGGCGTTAACCACAGAAATCCCCACCCCATGGAGTCCTCCGGCCACTCTGTAAATCTTATTATCAAATTTCCCTCCCGCATGGAGACTGGTCATAACCAGCTCAAGCGCTGATTTTTTATAAACAGGGTGAGGGTCTACAGGAATGCCTCTTCCATCATCAATGACCGAGATGCTATTATCAGGATGAATAACTACTTTCACATTCTGGCAATAGCCGGCCAGGACTTCGTCGATAGAGTTATCTACTACTTCATTGACCAGATGGTGTAGGCCACGAGGACCGGTGCTACCCACATACATACTTGGTCTACGGCGTACTGCTTCTATATCCTTGAGCAGCTTGATGTCCTTAGCATCGTATTTTACTTCCATTCTTTATCCCTTCTTGAACTTTCCTATTCTCCTATATTTCTCATACCTCATCTTTGTCAGCTCTTCGGAGGGTATATCTTTGAGTTCATCCAGGTTCTTTATGATGGCCTCTTTTATATTGGCGGCTGTCTTCTCGGGATCTCGATGCGCTCCTCCTCCGGGTTCAGGGATTATCCCATCTATTAGACCCGCCTCCAGGAGATCTCGAGCTGTCAGTTTCAGGGTTTGAGCCGCCTCTTCGACTCTGTCTTGATCCCTCCACAGGATAGCAGCGCATCCTTCCGGAGAAATTACCGAATAAATAGCATTCTCTAACAGGAGAATTCTGTCTCCCAGGCCAATGCCCAGAGCTCCACCACTTCCTCCCTCTCCTACAATAATCACCAGAATAGGCACCCTAAGCTCGGACATAGTTTCTAGATTAGCGGCAATGGCCTGGGCTTGCCCTCTTTCTTCAGCTTCAATTCCTGGATAGGCTCCGGGGGTATCTATCAAACTAAGAAGAGGTTTATGAAACTTCTCTGCTAGCTTCATTAACCTGTGGGCTTTTCTGTATCCTTCCGGATGAGCCATGCCAAAGTTGCGGAAAAGGTTTTCCTTCACCGACTCTCCCTTCTGGTGTCCCACAAATACTATTTTTCTTTCTCCAACTCTAGCCAGGCCTCCTACAATCGCCTGATCATCAGAATAAAGCCTATCGCCATGGAGAAGAAGGAGTTCCTCGAACATTAATTTAGCTAAAGTTAAACACTTTGGTCGGTTGGGATGGCGGGCCAGCTGGACTCTTTGCCAGGGGGTAAGATGAGTAAAGGTATCATCCTGAAGTTTGGTAAGTCGGGATTGAAGACGTCGAATCTCTTCTTCAAAATCAATTCCTTCTTTACGGGCTAATCCCTCCAATTCCTCAATTTTTCGTTCCAGTTCTCTAATAGGTTTTTCAAAATCTAAGCTGTATCTTTCCATCTTAGAATTTTCCAAAATAGTTTATTCGAAAAACCCTGTTTGGAGAGGGGGCAAATCTCCGAGTTAGATCCCTAATGTCAAACTCCAGACTGACCGATGGACTGAAATACCAAGAGATCCCCAGGTTGAGTTCCCCTCCAGATTTTCGGAAGGGTTCCTCACCCTCATAACCTTCCAGAAAGTCGGCGTGTTTGACCTCGTTATGAAAGATGTTGTTATATTCCAGCTTTCCCACCAACCTGGTGGTAAACTGCTCTTCTACTCCTAAAAAGAAGGATACGGGCTTCTTTAGAGGAGCAGCATCCAGGGAGTGATTGATACCTCCCAGGACATAGATTCCCCGTGGAATTTCCTTCCCCATGACCAGGAAAAATCCTTTGGAATTTATTCGGTAAAACTCATATTCGTCTCTCACTAGATAGAGGTCGGAGTTTACTTGAACCTCATCTCTCTTCTGGTAGTATAATCCATATCCTTGACCTTCATAGCCCAGAGTGAGGGAAAAAGGTAGATTCTCACTCTCCTGGCTGATGCGGTATCTTAGAGAAAGACCAGGTCGGGGATTCCAGCTTATTTCTCCATCTCCTACCACTCCTACTCCTCCATAAGAAGCTCCTATGGTGAGCCTATCTGTCAAGCCTACCTTTCCCTTTAGCAGAAGTCCTCCTTGCCCGTAAAATCGGAAGGTTGTCTGGATCTGGTATTTCTCCAGAACTCTGACTGTGGGAATATCAATGAGATCAGGGTTTATCTCGCCTCGGGCTAAGGAGGCAAACAGCAAAAGGTACAGTACCATCCCTATTCCTGCTTCCTTTTTCTTCATGTTTTGCTCCTTTTCCTCCTACTCTACTAGCTCTGAAACAAGGACCAGCTCGACCTTTCTTTTCTCTAGTCCGGAAACTATCTCCTTTATGGCGCGGGCAGTAGTAAGGGTAGCGTGACAAATTGCCACTGAGTCCCTTCCACTCTTAAGAGATTCTAAGTGGCTGTGGAACCTCTCTTTAATATATTCTATTTCTCTCTCGTTGTCCAGAAAGCAATCATTCCGAGCGGATTTTACTCCCATCCTCCTGGCCAAAGAGAAGGCTACGGAATTATGGGAACTTCTACTGTCCACAAAATATAGATTTTCCCTCTTAATCACTTCCAGAACAGCTCGCATTGGTTTCTCTTGAGTGGTAATCAAAGAACCCATATGGTTGTTGAGACCTCTGGCATGAGGGACATCTTCAATAGCTTCCCTCACCAGCTTCTTTATCTTACTCTCTGACATCCCCTCCAGCACTATCCACCGATAGCTCCCTTTGAATTCTTGCCGGGGCTGCATGGGAAGATGGACCACGATTTCTTTTTTTTGTTTGTAAGCTTTCTCTGCTACTAGGTTTGCGTAGGGAGTGCCGGGAATAATGGATACGGTCAAGGGGATATCGAGCTCATCCAGGAAAGCTTCCACCACCGGACCATTGGAGTAGCCAAAGTCATCAATCAGGAGGGCCACCCTTTTCTTTTTGAGAATGAATCTTAAGATATGGGTAATTTTCTTTTCCCATCCCAGCTTCATCAGAACCTCATATCTATCCTTAAGGTTCGCCGTGTTGATCTTATGAACCTTAACTCCCTGGCGAGAAAACATTTGCCCGAGCTTCTGGGGGAGTTTATCCAGAGGGGTATCAAACGGTATCTCTAGAAGCTTTTCTCCTTGCAGTGCAGAGAAGAGAAAACCTACCTTTCTGGTGCCCTCCTGCAGAACGGGAAAAGTCGACTCGCTCACTTCCCTTTCTATTTTTGCATCTATCCCCTTCCATCTTTCTTTATAACCTCCCCTTTGGTACTGAACCCACAGGCCCACTCCTATGCCCAGCAAGGCAAAAAGCAGCAGTAAATAAAGAACAAAGCGAGACTTTTTCATTATCTTTCCTTCAACACTTCCCAGGCTCGAAGAAGCTGAAGGTCGTTAAGAATGTCATTTTCTCTATCTTTATCCTCTTTCCGCAGGAATCTTCTCACCAGCTCCTCATCTGCGTCAATTCGCTCTTGATGTAGTTTTTGCATAAGATGACTTAAGTCTTCTTCCTCCCAGTGAGGGTAATCTCTCAGGAAATTCTTGATGGCAGTGGACTCTTGCAGATGTGATAGAATTTCCTTTTGCTTTTCCGTGGGCTCAAAAGCTTCAACGGTGATGTCTGGTGCAATTCCTGTCTCTTCAATAGCTTTTCCTGAAGGAAGATGGTACCTGGCTATGGTTAAGATGATAGCTCCTCCGTTGGGCAAGGAGAATGTTTCCTGCACTACTTCCTTACCAAAGCTATTAGTTCCCACCAGAACTCCCCTTCCGTGATCCTTAATTGCTCCAGCTACGATCTCCGAGGCACTGGCACTTCCTTTATTGATGAGTACAGCTAAAGGTATATCGGGCAGCGCCTCTCCAGGTTGGGCATAATATACCTGGGAGGCGGCAGGATCTCTTCCTTCAATGGAAACTATTTTCCCGGACTTCAAAAACTCATCAGCTACTTCTACAGCTTGCGTGAGAAGCCCGCCCCCGTTGTCCCTTAAATCAAGAATAAGAGCGGCGATGTTCTCCTGTTCAAATTCCTGAAGGATATCTTTTACATTCTGGGCCGTATTTCCACTCTCAAAATCGACAATTCTAAGGTAACCAACCTCTCTATCCAATTTTCTCTTTGTTACACTAAATTTCCTGATCGCAGCCCGGGTGAGAGTGAATTCCAAAAACTTTCCTTCTCTTCGAATAGTAAGCATCACCTCAGTTCCTACCTTACCCCTGAGTCTGTTGACCAGCTCCTGCAGGCTAATTTCTTTAGTGGAACTGCCATCTACAGCGCTAATCTGGTCTCCTGCTTTAAGACCAACCTGCTCAGCCGGAGTTCCCTCCAGGACATTAAGGATAGTAGGGAAGCCATCTTTAGTGGCAATGCCAATTCCCAGTCCTCCCAGTCTTCCTTCTTGTTTCATCTGTCGTATCTCATAATCGGCAGGGCTTACCCAGGAGGAATAAGGGTCATCCAGGGATTCGAGCATTCCTTTTGCTGCCCCTTCAATGAGCTTAGAAGGGTCTACTTTTTCTATATACCGGCTCTGGATAATCTCATAGATTTCTAATAAAGGCTCGAGGGGCCCAAAGAGCTCTTCCGGCATTTCAGCTCTCACCAGGAGGAAGCCTCCCATAATCAGGCCAAGAGCTGCTAGTAGGGCCAACCATCTCTTTTTTTTCAAAATTATTCCCTCCTTAACCAAATACCTTACTTTTTTCTCTGGATTTGCCATTTTTCAAATTTATATCAGCAGTCTCTTAAGCAGGTTCTGCTAAAGACTTTTTCTTTCTGGAGGGAGTGTGACATTAGCTGTTTTTCGAATAGAGCTTTTTGACTAATCCTTGAGAGTTTTCTATAATCTTGCTTACTTTCAGGGCGGGGAGCCCCGCGCCTAAAAGAATTTCTTGTGCCTGCTCTAGCGTGATGAGATCTTGGGCTGCATGAGCGTCGGTATTCAAAATGAGCTCCGCCCCAAGGCTGGTAGCGAGTCTCGCTACGTGACCATTGGTCAGACAGTGTCCGGATCGAGTGGATATCTCCAGAAATAATCCCCGTTCCCTGGCTATCCTTACTTCCTCTTCTGAGATGATACCGGGATGAGCTAGAATGTCGATATCGGCATCCAGAGCCGCTCTATTGGTACCCCGGGGAACAGGCTCAACTATGGTTTCCCCATGTACCAAAACCAAAATAGCCCCTTTTTCTCTGGCTTTTGAGGCAAATTCAGGAATAAGGGGAGGAGGAAGATGGGTAAGCTCAGCTCCGGGAATGACCTGAATTCCTTTTTCTATACGGTTAATTTTCTCACAAAACTCAGCTATCTGAGGAACAACCAAATCTAAATTAGATAGATCCACATGGTCGGTGATCCCTAAAACCGTGTATCCTTTAAACTTTGCTCTCTGCACTAATTCTGCCGGGCAGAGTTCTCCATCACTGAGTAGAGTATGAGTATGCAGGTCAATCAAATCTATCCATCTCCCTATAATCTCGAATTATACTAGCATATCTTATCCTTCCTGTAAAGTTACCTCATCGAGATTTCCACAGGCGTAAGTAATTATGTAAAGCCCATTCCCTAGTTAGATATCTCTCTGATCCACTGCCTTAGCGTATTAGCGGAGATATCTCTCTAACCCTTTGGCTATAGTTATTAACAGAGTTATCCACATTATCCACAGAGAAGGGGAGGTTAAAAACCGAGATTAGGCTGGACATCCAGGGAAGGAGGAGAAGTTAGTCCCTCTCTCATCTTGGGGTAGGCACAGGCAGCTATCATAGCGGCATTATCCGTACACAGAGAGGGGGGAGGAAGGAAAATCTTGAGGTCCTTAGGTTTTTCCTTTTGAATGAAGGAGCGAAGAAAAAGGTTCGAGCTCACGCCCCCACCTAATACTATCTTCTTCACTTTCTTTAGCGAAGCTGCTCTGAAGACTCTCTCTGCTAGAACTTCGGCTATTTTTGTCTGAAAACTTGCGGCAAGATCAGCCGTGGGAATAGAAGCCCCTTCTTTTTCTAAATCCATGACATAGTAAAGAACAGCTGTCTTTATACCGCTGAAGCTAAAATCAAAGGTATCCTCTTTGAAACGAATGGAAGGAAGAGGTATGGAGCGTGGCCTGCCTTCTCTGGCCACTTTCTCAATGATGGGGCCTCCCGGGTATCCTAAATTGAGGATTTTGGCCACTTTATCGAAAGCTTCCCCCACAGCGTCATCTCTGGTAGCACCCAATACCTGGTAATTTCCCTTACCAGAAAGAAAAATGAGCTCGGTGTGGCCTCCGGAAATAACCAGCCCCACAAAAGGAGGACGAAGATGAGGGTGGCTAAGAAAATTAGCATAGAGATGAGCCTCAAGATGATTAATTCCTATTAGGGGAACTCTCAAACTATAGGATATTCCTTTAGCTACTGTGAGTCCCACCAGGAGAGAACCTAGGAGCCCTGGTCCGAAAGTTACAGCAATACCATCCAGGTCTTCTAACTTCATCTTTGCTTCTATTAAAGCCTGTTTTATAACGGGGACGATTTTTTCTACATGGCTTCTGGAGGCTACTTCGGGTACAATACCACCAAATTGCCGATGCAGTTCAATCTGGGAGCTGACTACGTTGGAGAGGATTCTCTTCCCATCCACCACCACCGCAGCAGCCGTCTCATCGCAGGATGTCTCTATACCCAGAATTACCA
>SOJT01000192.1 GCA_004376485.1 Candidatus Aerophobota bacterium
CCTTTTCTCCTTTTAATCTCCTTATTTCCTCAGAGAGAAGCTGAGAATAAAGGGTGAATCCTACAGCCGCTATATGGCCGTGCTGCTCTTTTCCTAAAAGATTGCCAGCCCCTCTTATTTCTAAATCCTGCATGGCAATCCGGAATCCAGAACCTGGTTCCTTGAGTTGGCTAATTATTTCCATTCGTTTGCGCGCATTTTGGGTAAGGAGTTTGGAAGGAGTAAGAAAAAAATAGGCGTATCCCTTCACTCTGCCTCTACCTATGCGTCCTCGTAGCTGGTAAAGATCAGCCAATCCGAACTGTTCTGCTCTCTCCACGATCAAGGTATTTACGTTGGGCATGTCTATGCCCGATTCTATGATAGTTGTACAAACAAGAACGTTGAATTTTTTATCCAGGAACCTTTTGGTGATTTCCTCCAGCTCCAGAGAAGGCATTCTTCCATGGGAGACGGCGACGGAAGCCTGGGGAACAAGCTTTCTTATTTTTTCTGCTACTCGGTGTATGTCCTTGATGCGGTTATAAAGATAAAAAGTTTGACCTTCTCTTTTTAGTTCCCGAAGGATGACTTTTCTTACCAGATCCTCGTTATATTCAGTAACCACTGTTTCTATGGTCTGTCTTTCCTGGGGTGGAGTGAAAATTGTGCTTACAGGTCTAATACCCACCAGGGACATATAAAGAGAGCGAGGAAGGGGGGTAGCGCTAAGGGTCAATGCATCAGCTAGTTTTCTAAATTCCCTCAGCTTTTTCTTATGAATTACTCCGAACCTTTGTTCTTCATCGATCACTACCAACCCCAGATCTTTGAAGTTTACGTCGTCCTGGATCAATCGGTGCGTTCCGATGACAATGTCTACTTTTCCTCTCTTCATATCCCTGATAATTCTTTGCTGCTCAGTGGGTCTTTGAAAACGGGAAAGCATTTCAATCACCATAGGGTAGGCGGCCATTCTTTCGGTGAAGGTGCGATAGTGCTGCCCTGCCAGGATGGTGGTAGGAACCAAAACAGCTACCTGTTTGTTGCCCATAACTGCCTTGAATGCAGCTCTCATGGCCACTTCTGTTTTGCCATATCCCGCATCGCCGCAAACCAACATATCCATTGGATTTACTTTTTCCATGTTCCTCTTGACCTCCCCAGATGTCCTGAGCTGATCGGGAGTTTCCTGATAGGGAAATGAAGCCTCAAATTCCAACTGCCAGTCTGAATCGGAGGAAAAAGCATGTCCTGAGAGAGCCTCTCGAATAGAGTAGAGGTGAAGGAGGGAAGCGGCAAGCTCATGAGCAGCCTTCCTGACTCTTTTCTTGCTTAATCTCCACCAGCCCCCTTCTAAATTGTAGATTGGAGGGGGGTGGTCGGAGTCCCCAATATATTTGTGCAGGCGATCCATAGCATCAATGGGCACATAGAGACGATCAGCCGCCTTGTAGTTTACCTGAAAGTAATCATATTCTCGTCCTTCGACCGAGAGAGTCCTTATTCCACTAAATTTACCTATTCCGTAATCAATGTGAACCACGTAATCACCTTCTTTGAGCTCTGTCCAGGTTCTAATTTGCCGTCCCTCAGTATCTATCCATCTCTTTCTTCTCTCTCGATAGCGCTTGAAGATGTCCTCGTCGGTGATAAAGACTTGTTTAATATCCTCAAAGACAAAACCTCTCCTTAAATCACCTATGCCTATGAAAGGGAGGGGGAATTTTTCCATAAGGGAGCAGTTATCTCTTAGAGATATATCCATTCCCCTCTCGGTAAATAGCTTTTTTAATCTTTCTCCCCCTCCTCGATTAGAAGCCAGTATGATTATGTTGTATTTTTTTTCACTCCAGCTTCTTATGTTCTGAAGCAGGAGGTCAAGATGGCCTTGATAGGAACTTAGAGAAGATGAGGAAAGGGCAAGACTCGATCCTGGCTTTATCCAGCATGGTTTCTCAGGCAGGGTGGAAAGGTAGAGGCACTCCGGGAGGCTGAGAAGTTTGTGCCAGGTGGCCAGGTGCTCATGATCCAAGGTCTTAAGATGATTCTGGAGCAAGGCAGGTTCATCCAGAACCATTCTCGAGGGATGGGGAAAAACCTCAAATAGAGCGGAAAATTCTCCTTTTTTCTCTCTTGAGAGAACAAGCTCATTCTTAGGGGAAAGAACAATTTCCTTCCTTCTTTTTAGAGAACATTGGGTTTGGGGATTAAATTCCCGGATGGAATCTATCTTATCACCAAAAAACTCGACTCTTATAGGATAAGGGTACAAAGGAGAAAAGAAATCTACAATGCCTCCACGAAATGAATAATCTCCCGGTTCCTCAACCAAAGGGGAAAACTTATATCCTCCTTTGATAAGGTACTTCAGGAGGCTCTCTCGCTTGAGAGCACCTCCTATATGCAATATGCGAATATTTTCATCAAAAAAAGAAAGAGGAGGGACTCCTTGGAGAACGGCGGGCAGAGAGGAGACCACCAGCAGATGTCTCTCCTTTTGGAGTTCATGAAGAATCTTAAGACGTTCTCCTCTCTGGTCCTCCTCTCGGGAGGGAAGAAGAAAAATACTATCTTTTCCTCCCAGGAAGGTACATAGATCCTGATAGATATCATCAGCCTGAGAGTGGCTCGAGGTAACAAGGAGCAGGGGGAGGTTGATTTTCCTCCAGAAGAGAGCCACTGTGTATGATTTTGCCTCCTGGCTTAATCCCCATAGCCATTTTGGGGAGGCATCATCAGTTAAAAAATCAAGTAATAATTTATATCTATTCTCTTTCACTTACAACTTTTCTGTCCCTTATCTTTTGATGAATAGATTCCAAAAGATTGTCCATTTCTCCATTAAGAATATTTTCCAAATTGTAGACTCTTACCTGGAAGCGGTGGTCGGTAACTCTTCCCTCAGGGAAATTATAGGTTCTGATTCGCTCGGACCTATCTCCTCTTCCAATTTGAGCTTTTCTTTGCTCTGAGATCTCATTTTGTTGCTTTTCTTCTCTCGCCTGAAGAAGCTTAGCTCTCAAGATTCGCATGGCTTTAATCTTGTTTTGGTGCTGGGAACGCTCATCCTGACATTGAGCCGTGAGCCCTGTGGGATTATGGGTGATTCGGACTGCAGAGTCGGTAACATTGACGTGTTGCCCTCCGGCTCCAGAGGCATGAAAAGTATCTATTTTCAGATCTTCGGGATTAATCTCAACTTCTATCTCTTCAGGCTCGGGAAGAACAGCTACGGTAACCGTTGAGGTATGGATTCTTCCACTCG
>SOJT01000130.1 GCA_004376485.1 Candidatus Aerophobota bacterium
CCTATCTATCTTCTTTGCAATCGTCGAGCAATCCAGGAACGCTTTAACTCAATGGCTCCCTCAGGACAGAATTCATGGCAGGTAAAACACTGAATACATTCTTCATAGTTAATGAGAGGTAAAGGATCCAGCCTGATAGCTCCTACAGGGCACTTTTCCTCGCAAAGACCACATCTAGAACACCTGGATTGGTTGAGTTTGGGAAAAACTCTAAAAATATTTATCCCCAGAGGGGTAAGTAGCCGTCGCAGGGACCGAACAGCAGAGTTTCGATAAAGAGTGGGCTTCTTAAAATCTTTATTTATGAGCCCCTTTAGCTCCTCCCCTACTGTTTTTACCTCTTCTAAGCTCTCGGGTCCTATTCCACGTTCTATGGCATCTACCGAGGTCAGGATCTCTTCAGGCCGGAAGCTAGTGAGCTGAGAGGCTACTACATCCAGGGATACGCAGTCAAAGGAGGCAAGAAGAGCTCCTACATTAGTGGGATCTCCGGCAGAAGGACCCTCCCCTTCCATGGCTACCACCGCATCCATAACCGCCAGCTTTGGCCTGCAAACTGAATAGATGTCCACTACCGCTTCGGCAAATTCTCTCTCTTTACTCAGCCGATGAGCTCTAAAACGATCGCCCGAGGGTACACATCCGAAAAAGTTCTTCACTGCCCCGGTAAGGAAGGTAAGTTCATGGGTTTTGAGTTTGGGAAGAGAAACCACCACATCAGCCTCCAGAACAGGCTCAGCTAGGTTAATTTCAGTAAGCCTTTTCGCTCCGGGCACCTGGATTCTCCTGTATCCGTGATGGTTGAAGTTAACTATCTGGCCTCCTTCCTTTTCCACTACCTCCCGAATGCCACCCACATCAAAGGCATCTCCTCGCCGAAGATCTGATCCCATTCCTCCTGTGGAAGCGGCATCTCCCACCCAGACGATGGCTCCCGATTTCTTGAGGAGCCTCACCATTGCTCTCACCAGTGAAGGATGCGTGATAATAGCCCTTTCAGGGGAGGAAGCAGAAAGGAGGTTTATTTTAAGAAGAACTCTGTTAGATGGCTTTATTAGCTTCTCTATCCCTCCGATGAGATGAATCGCTTTCTTTACAGAATCATAAACTCTTTGAGGCTGATAATCGTTGCATCTTACCAGGGAGACAAGAGACATAACAGGCAACCTCAATAATGAACCTGGCGCGCCTGGCAGGATTCGAACCTGCGACCTTCGGCTCCGGAGGCCGACGTTCTATCCACTGAACTACAGGCGCTCTCCTTCACTATCCTAATCTTAGCCAGTAACTCATTATTGTCAACGCTCCTGAGGTTATCTCCCTGACGCGGGGTCTTGATTTTTGGGAAAAGGATTGTTAGAATATGAGTTCACTACTTGGTGGGGGTAGAAGAATTTAAATGACAGAAGAAACAAAAAAGTGGCGGCTCATCATAGAGAGAAACGTGAAAGCTTCCTGGGGACTGGCAGTTGATGAGCTGCTGGCTAACTTTGTTTCTAAAGAAGAATCGGCCCCTCTCCTGCACATTTATACCTTCCTGCCCAGCGTAATTGTGGGACGTTACCAGAATATGGAAGCAGCGGTGAACCTCTCTGAGTGTCGCAGGCTGGGAATTGATTATAACCGCCGCCATACCGGGGGAGGAACAGTGCTTATGGGAGCCGACCAGCTTGCTCTGGGCTTCGCTATACCCCTCTCTCATCCCAGGATGGAGAGCAGCATGCGGGGCTCCTTTGAGCTTCTGGGAGGGATAATCTGCCGGAGTCTTCGGAGAATAGGCATCAAAGCTAATTTCCAGGATAAGAATGATCTTAAAGCACGGGGAAGAAAAATAGCGGGAATGGCTGCTTCCCTTGAGGAGAAGCAAGTTTTTTTCTTTCATATGAGTCTTCTCATAGATTTTGATCTTCCTCTAATGCTGAAAGTTTTAAAAATATCCCCTTACAAGAGTCCTGAGCGGGGCCTGAGCTGTTTTTCCCGGCGGCTCACCACCATTCGGGAGCAAGGAATTAAGACATCTTTTGCAGAGATTGCCGAAATTATCGAGCAGAGTTTTGCCGAAGAGTTTGGAATCAAATGGAAAGAGAGGGAATTTACCGTTTCCCAGAAGAAAAAGATAAATGATTTGAGAAAAAGACGCTACGAATCTTTAGACTGGCTATTTAGGGTCCGATCCCCAGGAACCTGGAAGGTTTGTGTGGAAAGAAAAACTTCTGGAGGACTACTCCAGGTTTATCTTACCATAGCCCGGGGGATCATTGAGAATCTTCTTATTAGTGGTGATTTCTTTTCCACACAAGAGGAGGTAGCCCGGGTGGAATCAGCGCTGAGATGGACTCGAGCGCGCAGGAACAATGTAAAGAGGGCACTACAAAAAGTGATGGAGGACGGGAAGACTATTTACAGGCTAGATGTCTCTACCTTAACAGATATTATTATGGAAGGAGTTGAATCGTGCTAAATGTGAACTCGAAGGAAAGTCCTGAATATCTTCGCATGAGCCTTGCCGGAGCCATAACCCTGGGTTTTCGCCGGGGGCGCTTTTACCGAAACGCCGCTCTTCACTGCCTTAATCTTCTTTTGACCTACACTGAAGGATGCAGCGGAAACTGTGCCTATTGTGGCTTATCCGTGGAACGTCAGGGAAGTTATGAGGCAAAGAGCTTCATTCGGGTAGATTGGCCCACCTACCCTCTTGATGAGATCCTCTACCGTCTGCATAGGGAGAAGCATGATTTAAAAAGAATATGTATCTCTATGATAACTAATCCACGAGCCATTTCAGATACGAAGTTAGTTTCACAAAGGATTCTTGAAGCAAAGCTTGATCTCCTACTCTCTCTCCTCATCGCCCCTACTATTCTTACCCTCCCGGATTTAGCTGAAATGAAGAAATACGGGGTAGATAGACTGGGGATAGCTATTGATACTACTACGGAGGACATTTTCCGTCAGATGCGGGGTGAGGAGGTGAAGGGACCTCATCAATGGGAGACTTACTGGGAAATGGTAGGAGAAGCTCTAAAAGTATTCGGAAGAGGAAAGGTAGGAGTTCATCTAATTACAGGACTGGGAGAAACTGAAAAGGAAATGGTAGGATGCATTCAAAGAGTTCATAGTATGGGAGCGAGGACCCATCTTTTTTCCTTTTATCCTGAGACTAACTCTTCTCTCTCTCATCTTTCTCCACCCCCCCTGGGTCAGTATCGAAGGATTCAACTTGCTCAGTACCTTATCGAGAAAGACC
>SOJT01000103.1 GCA_004376485.1 Candidatus Aerophobota bacterium
CAGTGAAGGACTTCGGGTTATCGAAGATGGAGTCCGCTTTATCCTGAACCAGCGTGATCTCACCCGTCAGATCCGAGAAATCCGTCACTCCTTGATGAGAAAAGCAGGGGAGATTCCGGGTGCTCACTGGGGAAAACTCATCGCTTCCAGAGAGGTAGGAGGAGATGTGGGAAAAGACTTAGGAAAGGAAGGAAGAGAAAATTTCAGAGATCTCATCAGGGCAAATTTTCGCAGAGTGGAAGAAGCCCAGAGGAGTCTGGAGGAGTTTGGAAAACTCTTTTCTCCAGCTTTAGGACAAAGTTTTAAAGAGCTTCGTTTTAAAACTTACTCCCTGGAAAAAAAGGTGAGAGGAAAATTGAGAAAGAGAATTGACCTGAGCTTTTATGCTATCGCTGAGACCAAATTTATTCCTGAGGAGGACTTTGAAGAAAATATAGAGAAAGTAGTATCTAATGGAGCTACCGTCATCCAGCTAAGAGAGAAAAACCTTCCTCCCCCCTCTTTCCTCAAGATAGCCTTGAGGATGAGAAAACTTATTCGCCCTCCCATCCTTTTCATGGTCAATGACCGGGTAGATATTGCTATGGCCTCTCGGGCTGATGGAGTACATCTGGGACAGGAGGATTTCCCCCTCCCGGCTGCCCGCAGGGTTATGGGGGAGGAAATGATCATTGGCGTTTCCACCCACTCCCTGGAAGAAGCACTAAGAGCAGAAAGAGAAGGAGCAGATTACGTTGCCATAGGGCCCCTCTTTCCTACCTCCACAAAACTAGATTCTCATCCTCCCGTGGGGACAGGAATAATCGGTGAGATTAAAAAAGAGCTCAGTATCCCCGTGGTGGCTATAGGAGGGATAACGGCGGAAAATATAGAAGAAGTTTTAAAAATGGGAGCTGATGGAATAGCTGTGGTCAGTGCCATATTTGGACAGGAAGACGTAGATGTAGCAACCCGCCGACTTTCTCAAAAAATCAGAAACTTTAGAAAAAAGAAGCAGCTTTGAATAATTTATCCATAATTACGGCAGCGCCTGAGGAAACCAGAGGGGTGGGTGAGGATCTGGGTCGGTATCTTTTCTCCTCCTCGGTGGTAGCTCTCATAGGAGGACTGGGCAGTGGTAAAACCACGCTGGTACAGGGGATAGCTCGAGGCCTCGAAGTATCCCCACCGGTGAGAAGTCCCTCCTTTGTCCTCATCCGGGAGTATGCCGGCCACCTACCCCTTTACCATTTTGATCTTTACCGAATCACCCAGGATAAGGAGATTCTGAATCTGGGCTACGAGGAATATTTTTACCAGAAAAGAGGAGTGGTGGTCATCGAATGGGCAGACAGAATAAAGAGATATCTCCCCTCTGAGTATCTTGGAATAAGTATGAGCATTGTGGATACATCCAGTAGGAAAATAACTTTTCGGCCCAGGGGAGCCCTGTACCAACAAATAGTGGAAAAAATGAGGGATCATCTGAAAAAGGAGATATAGCTTGCTGGTAGTGGGGATAGATGTGAGTGCAGAGAAGGGGATAGTCTTTCTTGGGGAGGGAGGCAAGATTCTGGTCAAAAAAGTGATTGACCCTTATGCCTCTTCAGAGAAGCTTCTTCCCCTCCTTGATGCTCTCCTCAAAGAAAGAGAACTGGAGCCGGAAAGCCTAAAGGGAATAATAGTGAGTCTCGGGCCTGGATCCTTTACCGGTCTTAGAATTGGCGTATGCCTGGCTAAGGGTCTGGCCTTTGTCCTGAAAATCCCTGTAATTGGGGTTTCTACTTTTGATAGCTGGGTTTTCTCTAGTTCAGCTCAAGGCATCCTCTGTCCCTTAAAGAGAGCTCATAGCTCCAGGTTCTATGGGGCCTTTTATAGAAAAGACAAGGAGGTGAGGAAGAGGCTAAGTGAGTACCTGTTCCTCCCCTTTGAGAGGATTCTAAAAAAAAGCCGCGAGTTTTCTCCCCAAAGAGTGAGCTTTCTCATTTCCTATGAGTCTTCTCTTGATGAGCTAGACTACTCCCTTTATACATCTTTAGAAAGGATTATTCCCGAAGAGGCCCTGCTTGAGTTTGGAATACACAGATTAAATAAAGGAGAAAGTGACGATATCTCGAGTCTGGCTCCTCTATATGTGGCCCCTCCCAAGATAGGTCCAGCCAAATGAAGAAAAAAGAAGGTGAGATAGATGTTTTGCAAGAAGCGGTGATTCGCCCTATGAGAAAGGAGGATATTTTCCAGGTAAGTCAAATCGAGAAGCTTTCTTTTCCCACTCCCTGGTCTTGCGGTATTTTCTCTTCCGAGCTGGATAAAAAAAACTTCACCTTTTACTATGTGATGGAATATCAAGATGAGGTAATAGCCTACACAGGTTACTGGAAGCTGGCTAATGAAGCTCATCTGGTTAATCTGGCCGTTTATCCAGCCTTCAGAAGAAAGGGGCTGGGATCAAAACTCCTGAAATATGTCCTTGAGAAGGCTCAAAATCAGGGATTAGATACCATCACCCTTGAGGTTCGCCGCTTCAATCTAGCTGCTCAAAAGTTCTATGAAAGATTTGACTTTAAGAAGGTGGCTATTCGCCCTGGTTATTATGTAGAGACGGGTGAGGATGCTCTTGTCTACTGGAAAAATATTTAGCTTGAGCTAACTCTATGTTTTGCCCTGATCAGCTTATAGACTAAGACTACCGAGATGAACTTGAGGATATCCCCTGGCAAAAAAGGAATAACTCCGAGATACAGGGTTTCCTTAATTCCTATTCTCAAGAAGTGAGCCAGCCGAAGACCCCCGAAAAAGTAAATAACCCCGGTTCCTGCTAACATAGCCAGAATCAACCAGATAGAACTATCTTTTCTTTCCACCACCTTCCCCACCAGATAAGCAGCTACTACAAATCCAATGAGGTAACCTCCGGTGGGCCCAGCCAGATGGGAGAGTCCTCCTCTGGCTCCAGCAAAAACAGGAAGGCCGCTCGCTCCCAAAATAAGATAAAGAGACTGGGATGATGATCCTGCGGCACTCCCCAGCATAGCCCCTCCCAGGAGAACAAAAAAGGTCTGAAGGGTAAGGGGAACAGGGGTAAAAGGAAGAGGAATCCTTACAAAAGCACCCAGGGTGGTAAGAGTGGTAAAAATAGCTACTCCCATAGCCCAGGAAAGAGTTCTGGGAAGGGAAATCTCTCTAGTCAACCCTGCTCTCAATCTCTCTACGGTCAATCTAGCTCCTCCTTCAGTTTGAAATT